>CABSBA010000001.1 GCA_902475825.1 uncultured Collinsella sp.
GCATGTTATCCCAGACGTCGTTGGCGATATCGGCAGCCATGGCGCGGGTCTCGGCGCCCGAGCGCGGAGCCAGGGCAACGCCGATGATGGCGCCGGCGGCGGCACCGAAGAGCGCACCCGAGATAAAGTTGAAAGTCTTACCCATGTTCATTCCTCTCCTGCGGGCACCTCGGCGCCCACCGTTTGAATGCTGTCCATTATACCCGCAGCACAGCGCTTGCCGTCTTGCTCATCTGCGTACGGTAAAGACGCAGGTACATGATGGTGATAAGCGGGTGAGCCTACTCCTGCGGCATGGCAGGCATGGCCACTGTAGCGCCCGGATCCTCGCCGGCGCCGTCAACGAGCGGCAGCGCTCCCTCGCGCGCGGGGGCCACCGGAGCCGTCGCCGCGCCACCGTAGACGGCAGCGGGGGCCTCGTGGCTTTCGGCGGTCGCGCCCTCGGTATCGATTGCCTCCTGCGGCTCGTCGTCAAAGCTCGGGACGCCCTGGGGCTCCGCGGGCTCGGCCTCGACGGTCTCCTCGGCAGGGGCATCGTTGACAGGCTCGACGACCTCCTCGGCAGGCTCGACGCCCTCGGCCGTGTCCCCGGCGTCGCCCTCGGCGTTCGCGGCGGCGACGGCCTCGTGCGGGTCCTTGCCCTCGGCCTCGGCACGCATGCCCAGCACCAGGTTGCGCAAACCCGCGACCGTACCGTCCACATCGGGAGCGGGCTGGTCGGCATGCAGATAGGCCCAATCCATCATAAAGGTCGCCGAAGACAGCGCGCCGATGGCCAGCGCGTCGTCGGGACACGAAAGCTCGACCTCAAAGACACGCTCATCGTGCTCACTCACGCGGGTGCGGCCGCACGAAATGCTGCCGGCAAGCCCGGTCTCGTTCATGAGCTCGACCGTCACGTGCTCCAGCAGATGGCAAAGCTCGGTCTGGCCCATGCAGTCCTGGAATTCGCGACCGGAATCGCCCAGACACAGATGCTTGGCAATTGCGGGTACCAGGTAGTACACGCGCGCCGTAGCCTCGATGTCCTCCGAGGTCATGAGCGGCATGCCGGGGTTCACCAGCACATGCGCGCAGATCTTGTCCTCGCTGACGGTGACCTTAAGGATGTTGAACAGGCCTGCCATAACTCTCCCCTACTCTTCCTTGCCCTACTCGTCGCCATCGTGCGGGTCCGCAGAACCCGCGTCCGACGCCGCCGGCTTATCTGCCGAGGACTCGGAATCCTTCTTATCGGTTTCGGCCGGAGCGATCACGCGAATGAGCGAGATGCGCTGGCCACGCATCGACTGCACCTTAAACTTGTACCCCGCAACCTCAAACACCTCTCCGATGTCGGGCACCGAGTCGCAAAGCTCCAAAATCCAGCCGGCGATGGTCTCATAATCATCGCTTTCCTCGAGCGGCCAACCAAGCTCAATCGCGTCATCGCACGAAAAACGCCCATCGACAAGCCACTCGCGGCGCGAAAGGCGCGTGAGGTACTTGTTGTCGGGATCGAACTCGTCCTCGATCTCGCCCACGATCTCCTCGACGATGTCCTCGATGGTGATGATGCCGGCCGTGCCGCCGTACTCGTCCACGACCACCACGATCTGGTCGTGCGAGGTCTGCATCTCGGACAGCAGCGGCAGGATGTCCTTGGTGTCGGGCACAAAGGTGGCGTCGCGCAAAAAGTCGGCGATGGGCTGGTCGCCCTTGCCGTCGAGCGAAGGCTGGATCAGGTCCTTGATGTGCGCGATGCCCACGACGTTGTCGGGATCCTCGTGATAGACGGGGATGCGGCTAAAGCCGGTTTGGCGCATGGCGGACAGCACGTCGGCGACCGTCTCGTCGTCCTCGCACATGGTGGTGTCCACGCGCGGCACCATGACCTCGCGGGCAACGGTGTCGCCCAGGTCGAAGATCTCGTGGATCATGCGCTTTTCCTCGTCGAGTAGATCGTCCTGCTCCGAGACCATGTACTTGATCTCTTCCTCCGAGACGTTTTGGCGGTCGTCGGCGCTCTTGATGCGCAGGATGCGGGCCAGGCCATCGGAGCAGGCACCGGTCAGCCATACGAGCGGGCGGGCGATCTTTTGGAACACCGAAAGCGGACCCACGACCTGTTTGGATACGCCTTCGGCATTGGCCAGACCAATGCGCTTGGGCACAAGCTCGCCAATCACGATGGACACGAAGGCGACGGCGACGGTGATGATGACCGGCGCCAGGCCGCGCGCGATGGCGGAGAGCGGCGCGATGCCAAAGCTCATGAGCCACGTGGCAAGCGGGTCGGACAGGCTCGTCGAGGCGACGGCGGACGAGGCAAAGCCCACGAGCGTGATGGCGACCTGGATGGTGGCGAGCAGCTGGTCGGAATCGGCGGCCAGCTTAATGGCGCGCTCGGCGCGTTTGTCGCCTTCCTCGGCCTCGTGCTCCAGCACAGCGCGCTTTGCCGTGGTGAGCGCCATCTCGGACATAGAGAAGTAGCCGTTGATGAGGGTTAAAACGAGGGTGGTGATAAGGGAGATGGTTATGTCCATCGGGAGTTTCTCGAACCTCCAAGATTCGGGCGTCAGGGTAAAACGTTGATGACGGATACGGCAATTGCGCCGGCGCCCAAACGAGGACGCGGGCGCGCAGGCATGGTCGCTAGATTACGAAGAGGATCACCGCCATGAACTGGAAGATGCTGCCGGCGAGCACCCACAGGTGAAACACGCTGTGCAGATAGCGCACGTTTTTGGCGATATAGAACGGCACGCCCGCGGTGTAGCACACGCCGCCGACGGCGAGCAGGGCAAGTGCCACGGGGTTGAGCAGCGACACAAGTTCGGGCAGCTTAAAGACAACGAGCCAGCCCATCAGCAGGTAGACCAGGCCGCTTACCCAGTGCGGTTGACGCTCGCGCATAAAGCACTCGAGAGCGATGCCGACAATGGCGATGGCCCATACGGCAAAGAACAGCGCAGGGCCGCCGTCGTTTGCGAGCGTGATGAGGCAAAACGGCGTATAGCTGCCGGCTATGAGCAGGTAGATGCAGCTGTGGTCGATAATGCGGAACACGCGCTTGGCGCGCGCGGGTTGAATCGCGTGGTAGAGCGTGGAGGCAAGGTATTCGAGGATAATGCTGACACCATAGACAATCGCCGCGGCCATGTGGGCCGGGCCTCCGCCGCGCAGGGCGGCGAATACGATCAGGAGCACCAGACCCGCGATACCCAGCAGGCAGCCGACACCATGGGTGACGGAGTTCATGATCTCCTCGCCCACCGTGTAGTGTGGAACGGCCGCGGTCTTGGGTCGCGGCTTAGAACTGTCGCTCGAATCGGACATGCCGGTTACATCCTCCAACGTAAAGAGTTCTCAACACTATATCAAAGCGTCTAGGTACGTGCGAAATTTGCACCATACGTGACCCTTTGTTTACCCATTCTTTGCCTGTTGACGCATCAACGGCGAACGTCCATAATGCGCTTGCATTAAATGTTGACGTATTAACATCTTATAGGAGAATACCGCATGGCTCAAAACGCACGTTCCCATCGAAAGCTCAAGATGGCCGGCATCGTTGCACTGGTGGTTGTCGTTGTGCTGCTCGGATTTGCCGGCAACTTCCTGTTTGACTTCGCGCTGAATCCCCGCGCGCCGTACACCATGAAGATGATGCAGGATAGCAAGAACGACAAAGACGGTGAGCAGCCGGATGCCGAGGCCACCGAGGCACGGGCATGGTTTAAAGAAAACCGCAAGAGCAGCAGCCTTACCGCAGATGACGGAACCGAGCTCGCCGCTTGGTATTTTGCCGCCTCGGAGAACACCCACGATTACGCCGTCTGCCTGCATGGATATACCAACGAGCCCATCGGCATGGCCCGATACGCCAAGCGCTTCCACGACCGCGGCATGAACGTGCTCGCGCCTGCCGCCCGCGCCCACGAGCGCTCCGGCGGCGACTATATCGGCATGGGCTGGCCCGAGCGGCTCGATGTCGTTGCATGGATTGGGCGGATCGTTCAGGCTGACCCCGAGGCGCGCATCCTGGTCTTTGGCGAGTCGATGGGTGCAGCAACTGCCATGAACGTCGCGGGGGAATCTCTGCCCGCAAACGTAAAATGCATTATCGAGGACTGTGGTTATACGAGTGTTTGGGACGAGTTTTCTCTGCAGCTCAAGGACGTGTTCGGCCTGCCCAGCTTTCCCTTGCTCGATGTAGCAAACTTGGTGTGTAACGTGCGCGCGGGCTACGACTTTCATACGGCGAGCAGTGTGGAGCAACTCAAACACGCGACGGTTCCCATGCTGTTTATCCACGGCGACCAGGACACCTTTGTGCCGTACAGCATGCTCGACCAAAACTACGACGCGTGCGCCAGCAAGGTCAAGCAAAAGCTCACCATCCATGGCGCCACCCACGCCAAGAGTGCGCAAGTTGACCCCGAGCTCTACTGGAACACAGTCAACGACTTCCTCGACGAGTATTTTTAGGCGAATAGCAACGTCTGAGGCTTTATCTGACCCCCTATTTTCGGAAGTATGCGGCAAAATCTGGAACTGCCGACCAGACCGCAGTTTTACCAACAATTTATCAGGGGTTTTGTTGCCAAAAAATGTCGTGTGCTCGGCGGTCTCGAAATTTGCCGCATACTTCCGGAGAGCCGCCCGCGAGCGCTGTGCTCACGGGCGGCTTTTGCTCTACTTGCGCCAGAAAAGCGCTTGATTTGTCCAATAGATAGGCGCTATTTGACCTCGATGAGCTCGTACTTGCTCGTGCCTAGGCCGATCTTCTCGGCATGCGCAATGCAGGTGCGCCAGTCGGTGTCGGGATGCGTGATGCAGAAGGGGTCCTTGGCCTGCTCGCCCTCCAGATGCTCGTGGTTGTGCTCCATCTTGGCCGCGCTATCGGTGAGCTCGGTGTTGGGCAGCGGCTCGGATGCCATGACGGCATCGGCGCAGGCCTGGTCGATGGCGACCGGGTCGAAGCTCGCGAACATGCCGATATCGTTGACGATAGGCGTGTCGTTTTCGGGATGGCAATCGCAGTTGGGGCTGATGTCCATGGCGAGCGAAATGTGGAAGCTCGGGCGGCCGTCGACGACGGCCTTGGTGTACTCGGCGATCTTGCAGTTGAGCACGTCGGCCGCGGCGTCATGGCCGGGCTTGATGGCGTCCTGGTTGCACACGCCGATGCAGCGGCCGCAGCCCACGCAGCGATCGTGGTCGATAGCGGCGACGTGAACCGTGCGGGTGTTGCCGTTGGCAAGCTCGCGCTCACGGATGTCGTCAAACGAGATAGCGCTGTGCGCACAGACCTTTTCGCAGGCACGGCAGCCAATGCAGTGCTCGGTCGCGACGTTCGGCTTGCCGGCGGCATGCTGCTCCATCTTGCCGGCGCGGCTGCCGCCGCCCATGCCCAGGTTCTTCATGGCGCCGCCAAAGCCGGCCTGCTCATGGCCTTTAAAGTGCGTGAGGCTGATCACAATATCGGCATCCATGAGCGCCCGACCGATCTTGGCCTCGCGCACGTACTCGCCGCCCTCGACCGGGACGAGCGCCTCGTCGGTACCCTTGAGGCCGTCGGCGATGATGATCTGGCAACCCGTGGCATACGGGGTAAAGCCGTTCTGATAGGCGGTATCGATGTGCTCGAGCGCGTTTTTGCGGCTACCGACGTAGAGCGTGTTACAGTCGGTGAGGAAGGGCTTGCCACCCAGCTCCTTCACGACATCCGCGACGGCGCGGGCGTAGTTGGGGCGCAAAAAGCTCAGATTGCCCAGCTCGCCAAAGTGAATCTTGATAGCGACGAACTTGTTCTCAAAGTCGATCTGCTCGATACCGGCGTGACGTATGAGGCGCTTGAGCTTGTCGAGCTGGCTCTCACGAGCATGCGTGCGCAAGTTGGTGAAGTATACCTTAGCGGGTGCTGCGGGTGCAGTTGCGGTCATAGATCTATCCCCTCGGTCTATATGGCGTTACAGACATAGAGGATGGTACCCGTTAAAGTAGGGTCAAAGTCAAGCGCGAAACCTAGTCGTTGGGGAGGTTCTTAAACGACTACTCTTGGACTTTAAGGGCCTCGGCCAGGCTGACGCGCTTGATAGAACGCGTGTGTAGCAGCGCCACGACCAGGTAGGTCGCAAAGCCAATGCCGACGCATGCAACCATGGACCAAGCGGGCACGTAGATCTCGATATTGCCGTTGTAGGCGAGCAGCATCGAGCGGAAGATGGCCGTGAGCGAGCCAATAATGACCGGCAGGCTCAGCACGAGCGACGCCACCACACACAGCGTGATCGAGCGGATGTACAGATGCGAGATCTCGCTATCGCGATAGCCAAAGACTTTCATGTAGCTGATCGACCGGGCGCTGTGGTCGATCACAGCCTTGGTCAGCAGGTACATAAACAGCAGGAAGATAAACACCGCGAGCCCGACCATCATGCCGATCATTTTGCACATCATGCCGATGAACTGGTCGCCCACGGCGCGCATGTCGTCGGGCGTGGTGTCGCCGGCAAAGTAGCGCGCGTCGAGGTCGAGCTTCTCGTCGCTCACATAGCCGTTAAAGTAGGCGGCATCGTTGTCGAACAGCTCGTTAAAGTCATCGATGCTCATATAGATATTCATGTCCGACTTGGAGCCCCAGGCACAGTCCTTGCCCGCGTACTCAAGGGAATAATGCTCGCCCTCGTACTTGTCGCCGAGCGTGACCTTCTGACCCTCGCTCCAGCCAAACTTGTCGAGCAAGCCACCGCCAAAGACGACGCGTCCGTCGCCGACGTTGAGATCTTTCCAGTAGCGCGAATCGGATGAAATGCCGTAGACGGAAATCGTCTCCTCGCCATTTCCATCGCCGCGGTCGTATTGCAGCTGGTAAACGGCGTATTTCTCGGCCTGTGCGATTGCACCCGCACCGTTGTCGGTCGTATTGACCGGGTGGATATCGTCGTTGTCAGCGTCGATCTTAGAGGCCTTGTCGATCAGGTCGATAGCCCCATCGCGGTCGCAGCCGAGGGCATCGGCAAGATCGTCAAGGCGCGCGTAGAGCGCATCCTTCTTGTCCTGGACCTTGGCAAGCGCATCCTGCGCTGCGGCCAGGCTCTCGGCAGACGGAGCACTCGCCGCAGTATCGGCTGCCGCCTGCGCCGCATCGGCCGCGTCGTCAAGCTCATCATCCGCATCCCGGGCGGCAGAAAGCAGCGCGCCGTCAACCGACTGCAAGCGCTCGAGTGCCGACCACTGCTCGCGCTCCTCGGCGGTGCCCTCGAGCTCCAGCGGTGCCTTGAGCGTGTACTGGTGCTCGGCGACCAAGCTCGTCTCGAGGTTGTCCGCATAGTGCGTCATCGTGGGCAGAATCGCCAGGCCAAAGAGCAGCAGCAGCGAGGCAAACGCAATGCCCACGAAGAGCGTGGCGAAGTTGCCCAGGTTGCGCAGGAAGATACGCAGGCGGAAGCGCGAGACAAAACCCATGCGCTCCGGCAACTGCAAGCCGCGCTTGGTGCCCGATTTGCCGCTCGCCTCGTGACGAAGGAACTGCAACGGCGTCTTGCCCATTTTGTGAAGCAGGCCCACCAGCGTGATGAGGATGAGCGCGGCGGCGGGAACCACGGCGCACTTCACAAAGATCTCCCAGCTCCAGTACACCTGGAAGGGCGGCAGGCTGTACGAACCGTAATAGAGGCTGCGCATGGGCTCGGTAAAGAACACAACGCCGAGTGCAGTGCCCAAAAGCGCCGCGACCGCGCCCACGATGGCGGGAAGCGCAAGGTAGTGCAGCACGATCTCGCGACGGCGATAGCCGCTGGCGAGCAGTGTGCCAATGATGGCGCTCTCCTCCTCGATGGTGGCGTCGGTAAGGACCACAAAGACGAAAGCCATGATCACGATGATGATGTCGAGCAGCGTCATCCACATCATGGAGTCGCCGTCCACGTCGTCGCGGGCATAGCCAATGCCCTGGTTGGAATCGGCGTCGATGAGGTCATCCACGCGTGCATCGGCATCGGCGAGCGCCTCCACCATATCTTGCTCGGCGTCGATGCGGTCTGCAGTGGAGAGATCGCGATCGGTAAAGGTAAAGGAGTAGGTGTAGGCAGGCGCGCCACCGGCGTCCTCAAGCGCGGCAAAGCCGGCGTCGGTGACCTCGGCCACGCCATAGGTGATGGTGTTCACCGTAAAGTCGGAGTTGTTAAGGAACAGCGCTTGGCTATCGGGCTGAGTCATGATGCCGCAGATGGTGTAGGTGCGACCCTCGAGCTCGACTTTATCGCCCACGGACAGGTTGTTATTGGTGGCGAAGACACGGTCGATTGCCACCTCATCGTCCGTCTTGGGCTCCTTGCCCTCACAGTGGGACGCGATATCGACCTTGGTGCGGTGCGCATAGGTGCGCAGCGTGCGCTTGGTGCCGTCGTCGCCGGCGGTCTTTTTGATGATGGCGTCGATGGAGAAATTCTTGTAGAGCGTGACGCCGCCGACGTCGCTGGCTGCGTCCTCGGCGGCCTTGAGCTGCTCCTCGGTCGCCTCGAAGGAGGTGGTCACGCGGCCGTCCTCAATCGTGTACGCATCGCGCATGTCGTCGATAAGGCAACCGATGGAGTGGGCCGCGAGCAAAAAACCCGAGGTAAGGGCGATGCTTCCGCACATAAGCAAAAAGATGCCCAGGTACTTGCCGATATTGCGGCGCAGCTCGCGCGGGAGACGTTTTGCGAGAGGTGTCATGGCGCCGCCTACCAATCGAGCTCGGCGGCCGCGACGGGCGACTCGTTGAGCTCATCCTCGACGATGCGCCCGTCGCGCAGGCGCAGCACGCGATTGGCCATGCGCGCGATGGCGGCATTGTGGGTGACAATGATGATGGTGCAGCCGTAGGTGCGGTTGACATCCTCCATGAGCTGCAAGATTTCCTTGGACGTCTTGTAGTCGAGCGCGCCCGTGGGCTCGTCGCACAGCAGCAGGCCCGGGTTTTTGACGAGCGCGCGGCCGATGGCACAGCGCTGCTGTTGGCCGCCCGAGACCTGGCGCGGGAACTTGTTGCGGTGCTCGTAGAGGCCCAGCGAACGCAGCAGGTCGTCGACATTGAGCGGGTTTTTGGACAGGTGCGCCGTGACCTCGATGTTCTCCTTGATAGTGAGATCGGGCACCAGGTTGTAGAACTGGAAGACAAAGCCCAGCTCACGGCGGCGATACTCGCCCAGATCGGTAGGCTTAAGCACCGTGAGGTCGCAGCCGTCCACCAGAATAGAGCCGGCATCGGCATCCTCCAGGCCGCCGATCAGGTTAAGAAACGTCGACTTGCCCGAACCCGAAGGCCCCAGCATGACGCAGATCTCGCCGCGATTGATGGACGTGTCGATGCCGTCGAGCACCGTCAGGCGTGCATCCCCATCGCCGTAGTGCTTTTTGAGATCCTTAACCTGGACGTAGGCTTCCTGCGTTGCCATGGTATCCCCCATTGTTAGCCTTGTACTACTTTATGAACGTAATAGTAAACCTTGGCGAACTATTTTGGGGCGAGGCCTGAAATTTATTTCAGACTAGCCATTGGGGACGCTCTTAAATGACTAGGTGGCTAGGCGCGAGATTTAGCGCGTGCAAGGGCGAGGCCTGCGGCGGCGATGGCCACGGCAAAGAGCACCGTGACGCCTAGGTCGCAGGCGATGTCGCCCAACACGGCAGACGTCAGGTCCGAGGCAAGCGCCTTGCCGATCGCATCGTTCACCCAATATGTCGGCACAAAGTGCGCCGCGGTCTGCACGGCCGAGCCCATGAGCGACAGCGGCATCCAGGCGCCGCCCAAAAACGTCATGAGCATGCCGAGCAGATTGCCCACGCCGTTGAGCAGCTCCTCGCGCGCACCCAGGCTCGACAACGCAAAGCCAACGGCCAGCGGCGTGCACGCAAGGGCAAACGTCGCCGACAGCGCCAGGCACACGCGCTCCACGCCGACCTCGGCAACCGCGCCGGCAAAGCCCACAACGCCCATCATGCTCGACACAAACCAGATGCAGACGGTAATCACGGCGGCGGCCGCAAACACGGCAAGCGAACGCTGGCGCTCGGAGATTGGGCCGGCATCCATACGACGCACGCGCTCGGGCTCGTTCATGCCCGAGAACACCAGCCCCACCGACACAATGACCGACGAGATAATCGCGTACGCGCCAAAGTTGAAGTACGACTCGAGCGTGGCGGCGGCAGTCGAGTCGACCTTGACCTGCTCGATCTCGACCTCGGCGCGCTTGGCGGCAGCATGCTCGGCAGCCTTGGCGACGCCGCCATTAGAGGCGGTGGGCTCTAGGGCCGCCGCAGCGCCCGCGAGCGAGATCCAGCGTGAGGCCTCGGCAGACGAAAGCGCCGCTGCCATGGTGCCGGCACCGTAGGTCACATCGAGCTTGGGCAGGGCCCACCCCGCGCGAGCGGCTGCAACGAGGTCGCCTTCAAACCCCTCCGGGATAAAGAACACGCAGTCGGCGCTACCCTTGGCGCTGTTGCTCTTGGAGAGCGCGTCCGCAAGGTCGTAGGTGTCGTCGCCGACGCCCGTGACCAGCTCAAAGCGCGAACCCAGATGCTTGGTAAGCGCACGCGAAAGGTCGCTGTCGTCGCGGTCGACCACGATCACGTTGGCGTCGTAGGGCTTGTACTCGGTAAGCTGCGACGAGTTCCAGCTCACCGACGCCGCGATAAACACACCCATGAGCGAGATGAACACCGTATAGATAAGCAGATAGAACGGGTGCGCCAGCGCCATGCGAAGCGCAGTCTTAAAGGTGCTCATAGCGGCTCCTTCCAAAGATCAGCGTGGCGGCGGCAACGAACAGCAGCGCCATAAGGACCAGTGCGCCGGCGCGAACGGCAAAGGGGCCCAGGTCCTCAAAGAAATACAGGCGATTGAACATGTCGCAGATGAGCTTGACGGGGTTGAGCCAGCACTCGGCTGGGCAGGCGCGGGCGACGTCGTCGGCAAGCGACATCGCCGGCTCGCCGTAGAGGCCGGCGAACAGGGCGCACGTGGTGGCAAAGCCCGTGAGGATGCCCGACTTGGACGCCTTGCCACCCTTAACGGGAAGCGTGCCCACAAAGAGTCCCAGGCCCGTGGCGGCAAGCGCGGAAGCAGCACCGCCCACCAGACACAGCCCCTCGCGCCCGCCAAAGTCGACGCCCACGACCAGGCGCACGTAGCCGATCGCGATCGTCATCGAGGCAAAGGAAACCAGCCACGAGCCCACAAAGATGCCAGCCAGCGACGCCGTTTTGGAAAGGCCGCCCACGCAGCGACGCGCGCCAAGGCCAGACAGATTGGGTTGCAAATCGACGACACTCAAGGCGGCAAACTCGGCAGACATCATCGCGACCAGGCCAAAAAGCGCGTAGTAGTAGATGACCGTGCCATCGGGCGTGGTGCGTGTCAGGCTTACGCGGCGGGTACCGCCCTCGAGCGACAGGGCGCGCGCAACCGCCTCCGGGTCGGCGAGCGCCGCCGGGTTGTCCCGGGCAATCTGGGACATGAGCTCGGCATTTTGCGTATACGAGCTTGCCACCGTCTCCAGGATGCTGCGGTCAGTGAGCACCGACGACGCACGCGAGCTGTCGTAGCTCGAAAGCAACGTGAGCTTGGGCGTGCCCGCATCGTCGACCGTATAGATGCCCGCGACCTCGCCGGCCTTAAGCGCACGGTTCGCATCGGCTGCGTCGTCGCACTCGTGGATCTCGAGCAGTTGATCGTCGCCCTTCTTGGCAAGCGAGGTCGCCACGTCCTTAAAGGACGAAGCGCCCCAGGCTTCGTCAGCGACAACGGCCACCGGCACCGGATCGACCGTGCCGTCAGAGCTCAGATTCGCGAACATAAACATGAACATCGTCGAAAGCGCAATGGGAAAGATCGCGCCCCAGACCCATGTACTCGGTCGACGCAGTAGCGTCTTGACCGTGATAATGATGGTGTTGAACATGGCCGCCTCCTAGTCGCGTAGCTCGCGGCCGGTGATCTCGAGGAACACGTCGTTGAGGGTCGGCGGCTCGCTCCACACGCGGCCGAGCGCCACATCGGCGGCGCGCAGCGTGTCGAGGATGTCGACCAGATTGTGTGGGCTCGCTTCGCAGGTGCAGACGAGCTCGCCGCCAGACAGCTCAACCGAAAGCACGTGCTCGAGGGCGCGCAGTCGCTCGACCGTAGCGGGCTCGACGGCGCCGACCTCGACGGTCACGCGCTCGCCCATCTGAATCATGCGCTTGAGCTCGTCGTTGGTGCCCTGCGCCAGCACGCGGCCGCCGTCCATGATCATGATGCGGCTGCAGATCTGCTCGACTTCCTCCATGTAATGGCTGGTATACACCACCGTGGCGCCCTCGTCGCGCAGACGGCAGATGCCCTCCAGGATGGCGTTGCGGCTCTGCGGGTCGACCGCCACCGTGGGTTCGTCAAAAAAGATGAGCTCGGGCTTGTGCGCGATGCCGCAGGCGATGTTGAGGCGACGCGCCAGGCCGCCCGAAAGCTTGCCGGGGCGGAACTTGGTGAAGTCGCCCAGGCCGACAAAGTCGATCGCCTCATCCACCAGCGCACGGCGGCGCTTGCGGTCGCTAACGTAAAGGCTGCAGAAATAGTCGATGTTCTCGCGCACCGTAAGCTCGTCGAACACCGCCACCTGCTGCGGCACTACACCGATGCGGCGCTTGAGGTCGTAGCGGGCGGGCGTCATGGGTTCGCCGAACAGCTCGATGGTGCCTTTGTCGTAGGCAAGCAGCTGCAGAATGCAGTTGATGGACGTGGTCTTGCCCGAGCCGTTGGGGCCCAGCAGGCCAAAGATCTCGCCGGGGGCGATGCTCAGGCTAAAGTGGTCGAGCGCGATAAGGTCGTCGTAGCGCTTGACGAGGTTTTCGACGTGGACGATGTCTGTCATGAGGCGGCCCTTCTGTTGATTGCGGCCCGGTACGATTGCATCATCGCAGGAGCCGCCGGCGCGCGCCAGTGAGCTTTGTCACGAGTGCGAGGGGGCGGAGGCGAAACCCCCGCTCGCGCGAGCGATCGACGCCACTTTGCCGCGCGGGAGGAATGTCACGGTTGCGCAGGCGGCCCCTCCACCACGCGCGGCTTCGCGTACAATACCCGTATGAACAGGCTTTTCGACAAATCGATCGTTCTGGCGTGCTGCATTGCGGCCGCCATGGGTCTTGCTGTGGACGCTCGCCTGGTCGCGGCGTTTTGCCTTGGCGTTATCGCCACCTCGCTGGCCGAGGTCGCACAGGAGGAACGCACGCGCCGCACAAGCGAGGCCGCAAGTTACGCTTACATCATCGCGGCCGTCTTTGTGCCGCCGTTTATGCCGTTTACACCCCTCGCCTTCTATGACATCGCGCGGCGCGTGCGCCGCGAGCACGCCTGGGTCGCGCTGGGCATTTGCTCCGTCTTTGCCCTTGCGCTCGTCGCGGACCTTCGCACCGACGCGCTCACCGCCCGAACGCTCCTGCTGGCCGCCATCCTCTCGGTTGCCGCCACCTTGCTATCGCTACGCACCGCCCAGTTGGAGCGCGAGCAGCAGCGCATGCGCCGCACCCGCGACGAGCTGCAGGAACGAACCCTCGCGCTCGAAGCGCGCAACCGCGATCTTGCCGACCGCCAGGACTACGAAGTCGAGCTCGCGACACTCGCCGAGCGCGCCCGCATCGCGCGCGAGATCCACGATAACGTGGGCCACCAGCTCACGCGCGCCTCACTGCAAGCCGAAGCCTTGCGCGTGGTCCATGCCGACGAGCCCAGGGTCGCCGCCGATTTCGCCGACGTCAAACGCACGGTTGACGAGGCGCTCCAGCTTGTGCGCACCAGCGTCCACGCGCTCAACGACAACGCTGTCGACCTTTCCGTGCAGCTCGAACGCATTGTTGAAGGCGCGCGCTCGGACGGCGGCCCGCAGATTGAGCTTGAAGTTATGGCCGAACATGCGCCCGCAAACGTCGCGAACTGCTTTGCGGCGGTCCTGCGCGAGGCGCTCTCCAACACCATGCGCCACGCTTGCGCCCGTACTGTCACCGTACGGTGCATGGAGCATCCGTCGTTTTACCAGCTCATTGTTACCGACGATGGCGCAGGCGGGGCTCAAGCAAGCGGCCGCAACGTCACAGGAGGCATGGGGCTCGGCTCCATGCGCGAGCGCGTCGAGGCGCTTGGCGGCACCTTCACCGCCGGCCCGCGTGCCGGCGCCGCCGGCTGGCGCGTGTTTGCCACCGTTCCCAAACAGCAAGGAGATGAGGACTGATGAGGCTCATCGTTGTCGACGACGACCGCCTGGTGGTCGATTCGCTCAAGATTATCCTGGGCGCCCAGCCGCAGATCGAAGTGGTGGGCACCTGCGCCAACGGCAGCGACGCGGTTTCGCTCTATGCCGAACACACACCCGACATCGCACTGCTCGATATCCAGATGCCGGGGCGTGACGGACTTTCGGCGGCACGCGAAATCCTTGAGCGCGACCCTGCGGCGCGCGTGGTGTTTCTGACGACATTCTCGGATGACGAGTACATTGTGTCGGCGCTCAAACTGGGCGCCCGCGGCTACCTGATCAAGACCGATGTCGCCGCCATTCCGCCAGCGTTGGTGCAAGTCATGGACGGCAAGCGCGTACTCGAGGGTAAGGCGATCGAGGATATCGATTTTGACGGAACGGGCGTCGAGGCGGACACGCTCAGCCGGCCCGCGGCCTTCGCCAGCCTGACCGACCGCGAGTTCGAAGTCGCCGAGCTCATCGCCCGTGGCCTCGACAACAAGGAGATCGCCGCCACCGCCTACATGGGCGAAGGCACCGTGCGCAACCACATCAGCTCGATCCTGGCAAAGATGGGCCTGCGCAACCGCACGCAAATCGCCATCGCCTACCTGCGAGGGTAATTACCCAACGACCGACCACCCCGGCATAGCAAAATGGCTGCCACCGATTTAATACCATTTCAAAACTATGCCGGTTTACTACGATGAATCAGGAATGTTCGACCACGGTAAATTGCGCGCTTGCAAAACCGCAGGTAGAACGCTTGCAATATTTAGAAAAATGCAGTCATGGTCGGGAATGTCGAATTCATCGTAGTAAACCGACATAGTTTTGTTCGGGCGGCCCTGCACGGGTGCCTCCGCAAGCCTCGCGGGACCAAAATGATCCGTTTTCCTCCGTCCCCGAGGGATCAGGGGCTGGTACTGACATGATGGCATTTCAAAACTACGCCGGATTACGGGGCTAAAGTCGGGACCCTCATCCATACCTTCATTTTTTCAAAAACGGCAGGCTATCTACCTGCGGTTTTATTTTCGTGGTTTTCGATATGGTCGGAGGTTCGCAATCCAGCCCCGTAATCCGGCATAGTTTTGTTCGCGGCGGCCCAGCCGCGCGTTCACGCGCGGGGCCGGTGGGGCAATTTTGCCCCACCGGCCCCTATTCCAGCTCTACTCCGACTTAGTTTCTACCGTGGGAGTCTTGTTCGCTGCGACTGGGGTGCGGGCGGTGTCCATAGTCAGGCAGTGTTTGGGACAGCTTTCGATACACTCGCCGCATACCACGCAGGCATACGGATCGATCGACCAGGTACCGCCCTTGCGATCGACCGCAAGCGCGCCCGCCGGGCAGCGACGCGCGCACATGCCGCAGCAAATGCACACGTCCATGTCGTTAACGATGTGCCCGCGCAGGCGCTCGGGCGCCACGAGATTCTCCTGCGGATAGCACACCGTGACCGGCTGCTTGACCATAGAGCCCAAGGCCGTCTTGGCAAATGTCAGTAAACTCATGCCGCGCCTACCTTTCCGTGCAGCTAATGCAGGGGTCGATGGTCAGGATAATCATGGGCACGTTGGCAAGGAGCACGCCCTGCAACGCATGCGTCAGACCCGCCAGGTTCTGCGACGTCGGCGTGCGCACGCGAAAACGGTCCAGATTCTTGGTGCCGTTACCGCGCACATAGTAGTACGCCTCGCCGCGCGGCTGCTCAATCACAACCTCGCCGCGCGCGCCGTCGGCCGGCGTGAGCTTGGTGCGCCCGCCGATACCGTCGTGCGGAATCTTGCCCACAAGCTCCTTGATGATGTCCATGGCCTGCGTGACCTCGGCACAACGCACCTGGCAGCGGGCATAGCAGTCGCCGTCGGTGGCAACGATAGGCTCAAATGCAGCCAAGTCCGCATAGGCACCGTCGCCGAACATGCGCACGTCGTAATCCACGCCCGAGGCGCGGCCGAACGGACCGACCATCGACAGATTCAGCGCGTCCTTCTTGCTAATCACGCCCACGCCATGCAGGCGCTCGCCACAGCTGTCGTCGTCCAAAAACGTATGCACCAGAGCCTCGTAGTCAGGACGCATGGCATCGAGCGTCTGGACAATGCCCGCCAGCTCGGAGTCCTCGATATCGTGCTTAAGGCCGCCGATCTCGTTAATCGAAAGGATCACGCGCCCGCCGCACGTGCTCTCAAAGATCTTGAGAATCTGCTCGCGCAGGGTCCACGAACGATAGAACAGCGCCTCAAAGCCAAAGGCATCGGCGAGCAGGCCCAGCCACAGCAGATGCGAGTGAATGCGCGAAAGCTCATGCAGAATGGTGCGGATATACTGCACGCGGCCGGGCACCTCGATGTCAAGCATGCGCTCGCAGGCGCTGGCATAACCGTAGCTGTGGCCCACGGCGCAGATGCCGCAGATGCGCTCGGCGATGTAGCCAAACTGATGCATGTCGCGCTTTTCGGTTAGCTTCTCGAGCCCGCGGTGCACAAAGCCGATCTGCGGAATTGCCTCGATGACGCGGTCGTCCTCGATCACCAGGTCCAGATGAAGCGGCTCGGGCAGCACCGGGTGTTGCGGGCCAAACGGAATAACGGAGCGATGTGCCATGGACCTTACGCCTCCTTTTTCTGCTTGTCGCGGGCGGCCTTGGCAGCAAGCGCCGCGCGGACCTTGGCCGCTTTCTCGGGATCCATGGCGGCGAGCTTTGCCTCCATCTCGGCAGCCTTGAGCGCGGCCTTGGCAGCGGCATCGTCATGCTGAGCATCGGAGCCGGTAGCCGCAGCGGGCTGGGCGGCAGCAGCGTTCGCAGCATCGCCGGCACCCGCGGCGCCCTCCCCCGCAGCAGCAGCGGCAGCGGCCTTCTCGGCCGCAGCCTTGCGCGCCTTGGCCTCTGCGGCGGCACGGACCTTCATGGCTTTCTCGCGCGCGGCCTTCACCTCGGGTGTGATAACGCTCATGGGCTCGGCCGTTGAGACCTGGTAGAAAAAGCCCTTAAAGTCGATCTGCATATCGGTAATGGCAAGCCCAAACAGGTCGTGCGCCTCGTTCTCAAACGGGAATACCGCCGGATAATACGAACTGATGGACGGAATCTCCTGGTACTGGTCGATGCCCTCGACCACCAGGTTCTCGATCGCATAGCTGCCATCCTGAGCGATCTGCTCCTGTGCAGCACGAACGTTGATAAACGTATAGACCAGGCGATACGTGCCGTCGTCGACGTTGCGCTCGGCATGCATTTGCACAAAACGCGCGCCGACGCCCTTGAGCGCCTGGACATGCGACAGGAGCTCGTCGATCTCGACGGTGGTATAGATAGCCTTTTGCATTACTCGGCCTCCTTTGCAGCGGCGGGTACGGCGGGCGTCCCAGCAAACGCGTCACCAGCGGCGGGTGCGGCGGACCTGGTGGACACGTTGGCTTCGACGCCGTCGCCGGCACCGTCAACCCCGGCCCCCGCAGCCACAAACCCGTCCTCGCCCAGCTCAACGCCACCGTCCCAGGTGGCGGCACCGCCCACGGTGAGCGGATTGCCGCCGGCGCGCATCACGGCCTCCTTCTGGTCCAGGATGCCGCACGCCTCAACGATGGCATCAATCACCGTCTCGGGGCGAATGGCGCACCCGGGCGCGTACACGTCCACGGGAATCGCGCGGTCCACGCCGCCGATCACGTTATAGGCATCGCGGAACACGCCGCCCGAACATGCGCAGACACCGCATGCCACCACGCACTTGGGCTCGAGCATCTGGTTGTAGATCTGGCGCACGACGGGCAGGTTCTGGGCATTGACCGACCCCGTCACCAAAAAGATATCCGCATGCTTGGGGTTGCCGGTGTTGACCACGCCAAAACGCTCCGCATCGAACAGTGGCGTAAGCGAGGCCAGCACCTCGATATCGCATCCGTTGCAGCTCGAGCCGTCGTAATGAATAACCCACGGCGAGCGCGACATTTTATGATCCATGGATGCCGCCTCCTAAATAAACACGTCGACGAGGATGGGCATAAGGTTGAGCAGGCCAAACACTAGCGCCACGCCCCAGCCGAGCTTAAAGCAGCTGCGCCAGGTGCTGCGTGCGAAGGTGTTGTCGATCAGCACCTCGACAAAATATGTCGCAGCCATCACGACCAGGGCCACGACCCAGCTCACCGGGTTGTCCCAGACAAAGAACATGCCCACCCACATCAAAAACAGCACGGTCTCGCACCAGTGCATAAGGGTCATCTTGGCCAGCGTGCCGCCGCTCATCTCGGTGGCGACGCCCTGGACGATCTCCTGATGCGCGTGATGCGAGTACGAAAGATCGAACGGCGACTTGCGCAGCTTGATGGTAAGTACCGCGAGCAGCGCGAGGAAAATGGGCGCGCTGTACACGATGATGGGGGCCGACTGCCCCGTCACGGCGATGGAATCGAAGCTGTCGGTGGCAAGGTACAGGCCCACGCTCATCAGCAGAACGGCGGGCTCGTAACTCATGACCTGCAGCAGCTCGCGGTCGGCACCGACCTGGGCAAACGGGCTTTGCGTCGAGGCGGACGCCAGCACCACAAAGATCGCGGCGAGCGTCACCATAAAAGCGCACAGCAGCGTGTTGGAGCCCGACACAAAGATGCCGCCGCCCACGACGGTAAAGATGAGCGCGCACGCCATGTAGGTATCGTCCATGGTGTTTACGCTGGCAGGGGCCTTGCGCAGCAGCTTGGCAACGTCGTAGAACGGTTGCAGCAGGCGCGGGCCCACACGGCCCTGCATGCGAGCCGAAAGCTTACGGTCAACGCCGTCGATCAGGCCGCCCACAAGCGGCGCCAGCAGGGCAAACGCCACGGTGCCAATAAAGATGCCCACGACGCCCGAACCTTCAAAATACTTGCCACGCAGCACCGAAGGCGCGCTCATGGCAAGCCGCTCGGGCCCAATCCACGCGCAACACAGCAGCGCAAACAAAATAATACTGCAGCACACGACGCTACCCGCGGGGCCAATACGCTTCTCGCCAAGGGCGTCCTCCGAGTACCAATTGCGCTTTTCGGCCTTCACCTCGTGTCCCATCGAGCCGCGGAAATGGCGATATTTGTCGGTTCCCACGCCCGAAAGGTACACGTTGACGTGCGGCTTATTGCTCACGCGGAACGACGTCAGCAGCACCACGGCGATAAACGCCACGATAACCACCATCAGATACATGGCGTCCTTGCCAATAACGTACGGCACGCGGCCAAACACCATGGCCAAGTAAGGCGACACCAGGCCGCTCGAGATAACCGGGAACGCCACACAGCACAGAATCAGCAGCGCGGCGATGGTGTTGAGCGCCATCCATTCAGTCTTATGGACATTGACCTCAACGTTTTGAGCCGTGGGGTCGACGCCCGAAAGCTTGGCAAGCCACTTGCCCCAGAAGTAAAACGTCGCGGCCGAGCCAAAGGCAAGCACCATGATCATGAGCACGTTGCCGGTCTGCGCAAACGCCACCAGAGCGCCCCACTTGGACACGAGCATGCCAAACGGCGCCACGAACATGCCCATGATGCCCAGCATCATCAAGCGCGTCAGGTGTGGCATACGGCTGAACATACCGTCCATGTCCTCGATATTGCGGCTGCCGATATGATGCTCGGCCGTGCCCACGCACAGGAACAGCAGCGACTTGGCCACCGTGTGGAACAGGATCAGGAAGATGGCCGCCCATACGGCCTCGGGCGCGCCGACACCCAAACAGGCACTGATGAGGCCCAAGTTGGAAATGGTGGAGTACGCGAGCACGCGCTTGGCGTTGCTCTGCGAGATGGCCATGAGGGCAGCGAGCAAAAACGTGATGGCACCCACACTCGTGACCATAAAGCCGGTCACGGGATAGATGGCATAGAGCGGGCTCAGCTTGACCATTAGGAACACGCCGGCTTTGACCATGGTTGACGAGTGCAGCAGGGCACTCGTGGGCGTGGGGGCAACCATGGCACCCAGCAGCCAGGTGTGGAACGGCATCTGCGCGGCCTTAGTGAGTGCGGCGAGCGACAGCAGGATGACCGGCATCACCAGCAGCGCGGACTGCGCGGTTCCGGCGCCGGAAAGCTCGATCATGCCCGAGATGGTCAGCGGCATGCCGTTAACGTGCAGGTACATGAGTCCGGCCAAAAACGCGATGCCGCCCAGCATGTTGAGGATAATCTGGGTGAAGGCGTTCTTGATGGCCTCGGGCGTGCGCGTGTAGCCAATCATGAGGAACGAGCACACGGTGGTGATTTCCCAGCCGCAGAACAACCACTCAAGGTTGTCGCTCGTCACGATGACGAACATGGCCGAGAGGAACAGGAACATAAGCGCCAGGAACTGCGGGCGTCGGTCGGGCGCAGTCTGCCCGCGCAGCGCAGCCTCGTGCTCGTCATGGGCCTGGAAGTCCTTCATGTAGCCCAGGGCATACACGCAGATAAGGCTGCCGACAATGCCGACGGCGAGCACCATGATCACGCTCATGTAATCCAGGTAGAGCGGCGTTGCCGTGACGGCTTCGGCCGCGGGCAGCGTCATGGCTGCAAAGGCGAGCGAGCCCACCAGCTGGACTATGCCGAGCACCGTGGTGAGCGCGTTCCTATATTTATACGCGTTGTATAGGATGACGGCGCACAGGATGACATCGATGGCGGAGCTGATGATCGAGAGCACATGCGAGGTGCCGGAGGCAACCTCAAAGCTCTGCGGGCCCGCGCCAAAAAACATGACGGCGACTACAACTGTCACCGCCATAATGATGCCGGAACCTATGAGCCCCACCGCATCGCGGGCGCGGTCACCGCGCGCGAGCAGCATGCCCAGCGCCGGTACCAGCGGAAACAGGGTAAGGAAATACAGTAGCGTCATACCATCACTCCCCCATGCAAAAACGCTGCAATTGTTTAACGTTATAGCTCAATTGAGGAGTAGCGGCGGCGGGTTTTCGGTCAACTGGGGAGTTTTGTACGTGCGGGGTAAGGAGTCTGTCCGCATTGGAGCAGAGGGGCGGCAAGAAAAATGCGCCCCTGTGGGCGCACCATCCCGTTCGCTATTCCGCCTTTTTAACGCGCGGCTTGCGGCCGCGCGGCTTATCGACCAGCGCGGACTCACCGCTCTCGCGATACTGGCGGCACCAAGCCTTGACTGAAGACTCGCTGGGAATCTTGTGCTTGATCATAGCCTCGCGAACCGTCAGGCCGTTTTCCAAACGGTCCTTAACCACGGCGAGCTTTACGTCGTACGAATAGGTGTGATGACGAGCGCCCGCGTTGAGCACGGCGTCGGCACCGCCCACGGCATATGCGCGGGCCCACTGACGAGCCGTGGCCTGGGGAATGCCAAGCTTTGCGGCGAGGGCGCGGTGACCGACCCCCTCTTGGAGGATCTCGACGGCGCGCTGCCTAACCTCGGGCGCATGCGTGCGAGTCCTAGTTGCTTCCGACATACCTGCCACTTCTTAGCCTTAACCGTTAATTTGCTTTCTTACGTGCTTGTTAGATAGTAGCATTTTGCTGTTCCCGCGTAACAGTTAATTGAAAATCGTAACAGCGGCATCTTGGTATTTGCCATTACTTTGCAACAGTTCTTTAGGTTTTATTTACGCAGCTAGTTAGCTCGCGGCTCATTGACGGTGTTTTACCAACCAAATTGGTATCTTTTTGTTTGGCTGGTATGGTTTGTGCAATTATTAACCCCTCGTCAGTCCGCACCTAACATGTCAGCTTTCCACTTACTTTCCAGCTTTCCAGCTTGGGTGGTAAGTTGAGTGGAAAGCTGGGAAGTTGATGAGTAGCTGAGGCAGCAGCAGGCCAAGCGAACAAGAAGAAGGGGCAGCAACCGGGTGGTTGCCGCCCCTCGCGTGGCTAGTTGGTTTTCATCTCGTGCCGAATGCCCTCGGTGTTGATGCGCGCTAGCGTGTACGTCACGTAGTCGGAGTGCGAATAACCATCAAGGTTGCTAACGTTGACCGGCGTGTCGTTGACAACGTTGCCGGTCATAGTATTGGCCGTAAGCACCAAGCGGTAGTTGGCATAAGTTTGGCCCTTGCCCTCAACATCCGTGTTCACCTTAACGCGGAAAGCATGCTTAAAGGCAAGGCTGTTACCGTCGCGTGTGGCGAACGCGCCGCCAGTCCCCTTGCTATCAGTAAATACGTAGTTCTTGCCATCGGCGCTCAAAGGGCCGTTAGCCAACTTGTCGCTACCGAGCACCGTGATGTAGCTTGAGATGTTGTCGACCGCAGCATAACTGCCATCATTTTGGCGCTGCTGCAAGCTCAGCGTGTACGTCACCGTATCGGCATTGGAAATCATGGCCTCGGCACCCGCGAGCTTGGAGAAATCATACGTTCCCACCAAAGCGATCTCACCATCGGCGGACTTGAGGTCATCGATGTTAATGCCCAGCTGCGACTTCTTTGAAGCCTCGAGCGCAATAGTCGAGGAGCCCACGTCCATGCGGTAGTATCCAGCTTTGCCGTCGATGTATGCCGAGTTGCTACTGGTGCTGAGCGTTTCGGCATGCGTAGAGAGGTACGCACGGTAGTTGGGCTTTGTGTACTTATCTGTGCCGCCATTCTGCGAAGCGATAATACCAGCCTGGCACGCAGGCTCCGTCATGGCGATATTCGCTTTCATGGTAATGGTGAATTGGTTGTTATGGCTCTTGGCAGCCTCACGAATGCCGGAAAGGTCGATGGCCTTGCCGTTGGCATCCGCGAGCACAAGCGACATATCGCCACCCGTTGCAGACCAGTCTTTGGCAGCAATCGCCGGCGTTTCCGTCGTGCCGGCATCAGTCCACTTAGAACCATCCCACGTGTAGTACTTGCCCCCCACTGTCACGTAGAACGAATACGTGCCCTGGGTTCCGGTCGGGTAGCCATGCGCGCCCGCGGCCTTGCCGCCTTCGTAGTTCACGAGCGAAGAATCCAGCTGGTAGTACAGCTCGTCGGAGCTCGTGTATTGCTGGTTCGGGTCGAACTTCACGGTGTCGCTTACCTTCATGGTAAGCGGATAGGTGACATCGTGAAGCCCCATCTGTTTGATGCCGCCCTCGTTGTTATCGATGAGGCCGTGCGTGTAGTTGGATGTCACGCTGTAGGTCGAGGCCGTATTCTGGTGCCCATCCTCAGCAGCCTTGCCGTCGGCTGCTTTCTTGCCGCGCAGCAGGTAGTTGATGTGCTCGTTGAGGCTCGTGTCCACCGTAGTTGCGGTGTAGCCGTTGACGCCCGCAGAGCCCGCCGGCGTGCGCACCACCAAGTAGAAGTTCTCGCTCTTGGGCTCTTCCTTATCAACGGAGAGGGTGTAGAACGTGCCCATCGTGTCGGAAGATGTACGCGCGCGGTAGTACGCACCGCCGACCTTGGCGCCGGCCGCCTTCTCGAGCTCGACCTGGCTCTTGCCCTTGACCTCGGCATCGGTGAGCTTGACCCAAGCGCCGTTTTCCTTATCCTCCTTGGCCTTCACGCCCACGGTTTCACTCAGCCATGGCTCGACGTAGGCATTCTTGCTGGCGTCCACAAACTCGGTGAGCTTGACTGACGCCGCTCCGCCCGCGCCCACCGTGTAGTGACATTCACGGTTGTTGTTGGCCATGTCCACGAGCGTAAGCTGCGTGCCCTCGGGCAGCGTGGCACCAAAGGTGATGCTCTTGTTGAGCGGGCCCATAGAGCCGCCGGCTTCAAGCAGCGTATTCCAGCCGTAATCGACCGGCTCGCCCCGGGCGCTGCCGTAGGTCCAGGTAAGGTAGCCAGTCATAGTGTCGCCGCTGCTCACAAGCACGTGCTTGTCGTATTGAGCCTCAAAGTCGGAAGCCTTAAAGTTCGCGCCCTCGGAATAGGTAGCGGTGAAGTCGATCTCGAGCATGCGCTTAACGATGATGGGCACCTGAACGCGGTAGCTCTGGCCGGCCTCCCTAAAAGTGACCGTGAGCAGCGTGAAGCGGCCCCGCTCGTTGTCCCAGTCGGTACTCGCGCGGAAAACCATGGAGCTCGTGCCGTTGTTGAGCACCTTGAGCGTGGGCGTTTGCGAGGCGTTTGCGTCCTTGACGAAGGCGCCGTTATCGGCAAGCGAGAAGACCTCGGCGGTGGCGGTCACGTGCTTGGCGCTGCCGTTGAGGCGGCGGGCATCGGAAAAGCCGCCGTTAGTCACGATGTTCAGATACTTCTCGACCGTCGTCGTGTCGTTGCCGGGAATCATGAGTACCGGGAAGTCGGTTGCGGCCTTCTTGCCCGAAGTAACGTTGTTGGCGTTGAAAGTACTCTTTGAGCTGTCCGCGCTATAGGCGCTCGCGTTTTGGTACGCGCCGGCATCATTGATGCCGCCGATGTTGGTGTAGGTATAGAAGCCGGGAACGCGGGCACCCGCCTGGCTTTGGATGGTCGTCGCGGTGTCAATGGCGGCACCGTCGCCAAACAGATAGCGATCAGTGGTGTCGTCGTTGGAGGCACGCACCGTCAGCGTGCTCACGGGGCTCGTAGTCACGTACGGGCTTGCCGCCGTGGTGGCGGTATCGTCCGCACCGTAGAGTGTGGTGTCCTTGCCGGGTACGTCGAGCCTGTCGTTGTAGTCTCCGAACGCGATGTAGGTTTTCTTGTTTACGGCGGTCGTATTGTCCGTGTAAACCATCGACGGCAGGTCGCTCGTGGTCTTGCCGTCGCCAGGCTTAACGTCCACGCCCGCTGCGGAGAGGCTGTACTGATTATCTCTTGTGTCAACCTCGCCCAAGAGCACGCCCTGCTTAACCCCCGATTTGTAGGTGTTGCTGTCCATGAGCACGTTTACCAGATGGAACTGACCGCGTCCATCGCCCGCAATGCCGCCGTTGGAGGTTCCGCCAAACGTGGTGTTGGAAACCTTTGTGTTGGTGACGTTGATGACATCGGACCCGCTGTTAATCGCGCCAAGTAGACCGCCGCTCCAGCTGCCCTTGATCGCAGCGTTCTCAATTGCGATGTTGTTGCAGGTTATGTTCACATTGCTGAAGTAGTAGCCAATAAGCCCGCCCGAGCATTGGTCGGTACCGGCGACGTTGACATTCTTTACGCTGCAGTCCTTGAACCAATACTTGTTGGGGCTGCCGCTGCTCGTGACCTCGCCAATCAGTCCGCCCGCATTGCGGATTTTGAAGTTCTTTCCGGTACCATCGCCGATGATGGCGTTCTTGGTGCCGGTCCCGGCATCAATGCGCACGTTGCTCATAGAAATAACGCCGCCATCGGCGCGTCCGACCACGCCGCCGGCGCCCATATATTTATCGTATTGATTGACGTTCGGCCCAGTGGCAAGCACATTTACCCCAGAGATGACTGCCGTGCTCGACGGGATGACCGCTTTTGTGGTGCCGATGTAGGTGTTGACCGAGATATGGCTTGATTTGGCAAAGCCGATCACACCGCCCACGTAGAGATTTGTTCCCGTGGCGGTTAGGGTCGAATTTTCGCCAACAGCCTTCTCGCTCACCCCTTCGGACGCGGTTGTCCACACACCGCTCGACGAGGCGACCGTTCCCACGTAGCCGCCGACGTACTTCTCGCCCGCGACGTTAAGACCGGTGTATGAGCAGTCATGGAGATACACGGGTGCCTGCGTGCCGGAACCGAAATTGACCATATAGGTCTCGTCGCTTTTCTTCATCCATCGGCTGGCGCGGCCCGAGCTGCCAAGAAGTCCACCCACGCTCTTAGCGCCCGACACGGTGCAGTTGTTCATCCGCACGTTGCGGTAGACACCGCACGTTCCGCCATCGTAGTTGGCCGTTGCGCCCGCCAAAAGGCCGGTGCCGATAAGGTCATTCGATGCCTGTCCCGAGGTGGTTTTGCCGTTAGCGTCGATATAGGCAAGCGCAACGTTGCAATTGCTAAAGGTGAGATCTCTGACCTGCGCGTCGCCGTTCGCGGCGACGCTGGGGCCGACGTAGGCAGAGGTGAACATCACGGTGCTGAACAGGCCGCCTACGCCCGAGACCTTATAGTCGTCGTCGGCGTATTCGACGGCGCCGTAGGCGGCGTCTTCGGTACCCACCGTGATGGTGGCGCCGTTACCGTCGATCGTGGCTATGTGCGGCGTGATGCGGTCGCGGTCGGTGGTCGCCTCGTTCGAGTCGCAGGCATTGGAATAGTAGCGGCCGTTAAGGCCCACATATCCCGTGCCGTAACCGGTCATATCGTAGGGGGCGCCCTGTTTGAACTCCAGGCTCATGCCAATCGACTTCGAGGCGCACACGTAGCCCGTTTGGTAGTTGGCAGCATAAGACGCCACCAGGTAGGGCGAGTTCACGTCGTTGTCCGCGTCGAGGGGTCCGTGCCAGCCCTGCTTGCCGGGAGCCTTCTGGTCATCATTTTTGGCGGCTTCGAAATCGCTGGCGACACCCGCGGGCTTGCCCACACTGTCGTAACTGGCATTTCGTACCTTGCCATAGTTCTTGTTGCCAAACAAATAGCCGCATATCGCCGGATCTTCCGTGTCGTTGCCCCAGTACGCCTTGGAGCCGCGGAACACGCCATAATCGGCATAGTTGGTATGTGCCGCACCAGCACCCGCACCCGAGCTGATGATAGCCGAGAGCACCAAAAGGCCCTGGGCGTTTTCCACCGTAGTCACGGGCGCCTCAGCGTTGGTGCCGATGTACTTGTTGTCGGTGCCCGTGGTGGTGACACAGGGGGTTCCCTTGTTTATGAGCTCGTTGATTTTGTAGTTGGCGTCACCGTTATCGACGTTGCAGCCCTCGCTAAAGGCATAGCCGTCGATCACGCGGCCAACGTAAGGGTTATCGTACTGGTCATACTTTGCGGCATCTTCCTCAATGGGCTTGTACTTTTTGTTCTTTGTACCACCACGCCACGAGGTGCCCGTATGGCGGAAAATCACGCCGCCACCCGCAATAGCGCCAACGTAGCCGCCAATGGGAACAAGATGCGATCTGCTGACATCGGGGTTGCTGACAACGGTAAAGCCGTACGCTGTCGAACCGTTATTTGGATTGTTTACGGCCACGCCATCAATAATGTTATCGCCGCCAAGAATGCAGCCGATAACGCCACCGAAAAACGCTGTCGGAACGCCGTCCTCATCCTTATCAGAATAAGTAATAGTCGCCTGCGCATTCACATAGTTGATGTTGAGATTGCGCACCACGCTGCCATAGCTATAGGGAATGAGACCGCGAAGCTCGCCCTTGTTATTTTCAATCTCAATTGCCGCAGTTGACTTGCCTAGGTCGCCAACAATTACGCCACGGAACGGATTAGCCTTGTTGCCAAATCCACCAAACGAGGCCGCATCGACGGTAATCTTATTGCCCTCAGGAGGCTCAATGCTGTAATACGCACTCTGCACATAGCGGTGCATGGTTTCGTCGCTCAACGTCTGCGAGGGATCGGTCGTTGCATCGCCGTTCTTCTTCTCCCATTTGTTACCAGCACCGTTCGCCTGCTTATAGACGTACACGACCTCGTTGTCGGTCCTCGCGCTGTCGATCTTCGTTTTGTTACGCCGCTCGCACAGTCTGGACTGATCGGCGGCAATAGTGACTTCCCAGCCATCCAACGCCACGCTGTTGTTGATGTAGTTAGCGATGGCGTTCATTTCCGTCGCGTCCGTAACGGCATACGGATCGCCATACGTACCGCATCCCGTCATCAGGTTAGGGATGCGCTGGTTAACCTTGATTTCGTGATACTGGACGCCATCCTCGGTGGCTTTTCCCTTGTAAACATAAGGAAGATAGTCACCAAACCGAGGATTCTTGGCATCTGCCGGCTTTTTATCAACCGTCACCAAGCCATTAGGGGTGGCATAGGTTTCTTTGTCGTAATACCAAAGCTGCTTGCCGGAGTACTCCCCCTTGGCATCGATTTCGCTTCCATATGCCACCTTGCCCGCATCGGCCTCGGCCTTAGTAAAGGTATAGTCCGCAGAGCCCGTGCTCGTGCTTCCGTAGCCAAAACTCTCCAGCAGGCTCGCATGGGTGAAGATCGTATCGTTATTTTTGCTGGGCAAGCTGATTTGCTCAAACTTCGCCGTCACCTGATCGGAATTTTTTCCCACGCCGAGTCTGCCGAAGAGCGAGGTTGCCGCCGTAGCCCCATTCGCGTAGCTACGGGCTGAAATATTCTTAGCGCTCAGGTTCACGCATGTCTGCATCTCGTTGATAAGCAGAGGAGCGTAACTGGTATTGTCATTCACACCGTCGACCGTCAAGCCGTCGAGTGTCAGACCATCTATCTCGAGCTGCGCCACATTAGTCTCATTGATGGGCCCATAGATACAGCAGCACACAAGTGCACCGGACGAACTTCCCGCATCGTTCACAATAGAGCCCACGGTGCCTGCAAGCGTGACATTTTTAACCTTGAGGCTGCCCGTATGGGTTCCGATGAGAGCGCAGTGCATATTTTCGTGCTGCGTGGCTTCGCTATTC
>CABSBA010000002.1 GCA_902475825.1 uncultured Collinsella sp.
ATTATCGGTGAACGGTAGTTTTCGACCGTTCACCGGTTACTTGCAATCGTTTGCAGTTGTTTTCCCAGATGAATTAGGGAAGCGCGATGAAGCGCTTGCGCGGGCGCGAGGCCTACCCCAGTGGTTTCGGTAGCAAAAAGCCCGCTAGAACGTTGTCCGTTCTAGCGGGCTAAATCAGGCAGATCGGCTAGCGCGCAGTAGTGCAGGCAAACCTTACGCAAACAGGCCGTAGATGCTGATGTTGGCCTTGGCGTAGAGGCCGTTAGCATACTCGGTCCACTTGGAGCTGGCGCTCGAAGCCTGCGAAGAGTACTGCTGGTAAGCAGTGTAGTAGGCGGTCATGGCCTGCTTATAGGTGGCGCTATCGGCCGTAAAGGCATCGTCGGCAAAGGCCTTGGCATAGGTGCTGTCGGCGTCCTTCCAAGTGCCCTTCTCGCTATCCCACTCGTCACCGGCAAGGTTGATGATGTAGTCGGCGTAGTCCTTGCTCGCGGTCTCCTCGTTGCCGTCAGCAGGCTCGGTCGGGGCGGTCGGCATGCTTGCGGAGCTATCGCCCACCTTCTTCTTGTAGAGCTTCTGCAGCGTCGCGGACTGGCGGACGATCTGCTTGGCCTGGTCCTTGGACACGCCATACTGCGTGGCCATGGTCTTGTAGTCCGAAGTGCCGATGGAATCCTCGGCGTATTTCTTCATCTCCTTAGAAGAGACGGTGATGCCCTCGTCCTCGGCAGCATCGAGCAGGATCTTGTTGCGCACGTAGGACAGGATGACGTCGGCAGACGGAGCGGTATAGTTGCCGTCGTCGTCCTTGACGGTGTCGAGGCTGTACTGGCTCTCGATGGCCTCGCGCGCGGTGATGTCGCTCTTCTTGCCGTTGTAGCTGTAGCTTGCCACGGTCGAATCGAGCTGGTCCTCGGTCAGGGTCGCCGAGCCGACGCCCTTGCCGCCAAAACCACCATTGCCAATAAAGAAGCCAATCACGGCAGCAATCACGACTGCAACCACAAAGGCGGCAATCATCGTCTTCTTGTGCTTGCAAGCGTGGTCATCCACGTCGGAGTCATCGTCCTCGTCCTGCTCCTCGGGCATCAGATTCTCGTCAGCGGCATCCGCGGCAATCAGAGCCTCCAGACGGGCGTCCTCCTCCTCGGCCGTCGTACCGGCAGCAATGTGCTCGGCAGACGTACCGGTGACCAGGTCGATCTTCTCGTCCTCATCACCGTCGGGGCCTTCGCCGCGCTCGATGATCTGAATGCCGTCGATCTCGTCCTTCTCGTCCTTCTTTTGAATCAGACCCATATCGGTTACTCCTTGTTAGGAAACATAGTCTTCAATAGAATACGCCCGACAGAGTGCCGGGCGTATTGATTCTTAGGTTATACGCAAACACTTAAGTACTATTTAGGCGTTTGCAGCGTGCATACCTTAGGCCAGGTGCGCGATAACGGCATCGGCAAAGGCCCGCGTGCCCACGGCGCCCTCGACGGAGCCGGTCTGGGCACGACGCACGTCACCGGTAACCTGCTCGCCCTCGTCGAGCGTGGCAGAGACGGCGGCGCGAATGCGATTGGCAGCGTCGTTCTCGCCCAGGTGATCGAGCATCATCGCAGCAGAGAGGATCTCGGCCGTGGGGTTGGCGATATCCTGGCCAGCGATATCGGGCGCGGAGCCGTGCGTTGCCTCGAAGATGGCGCAGTCGGCACCGATGTTGGAGCCGGGGGCCATGCCTAAGCCGCCTACCAGGCCGGCGCACAGGTCGCTCACGATGTCGCCGTACAGGTTGGGCAGCACCAGAACATCGAAGTCGTTGGGATTCTGGACCAGGCCCATGCAGGTAGCGTCGACGATCTTGTCGTTGAACTCGATATCGGGATAGTTGGCGGCCACCTCGCGCGCAACGCGCAGGAACAGGCCATCGGTCGCCTTCATGATGTTAGCCTTATGCACGGCCGTCACCTTTTTGCGGCCGCAGCGGCGGGCGTACTCAAAGGCGTACTCCACAATGCGGCGGCTCTTGGCGATGGAGATGGGCTTGATCGAGATAGCGGAATCGGCAGCGAAGGTCTTCTGGCCCGAGCGCTCGACAAGCTGTGAGAGCTCCTCGACCTCGGCAGCCCCCTCATCGAACTCGATGCCGGCGTAGAGGTCCTCGGTGTTCTCGCGCACGATGACCAGGTCGACGTCGCGGAAGCGCGAGCCGTCGCCCGGCTGCGACAGGCAGGGGCGCACGCAGGCGTACAGGTCGAAGTGCTTGCGCAGGGCCACGTTAACGCTGCGGAAACCCGTGCCGACCGGCGTGGTGATGGGGCCCTTGATGGCAACCTTGGTCTCGGCGACCGCGTCGAGCACGTGCTGGGGCAGCGGCGTGCCAAACTCGTCCATGACGCCGGCGCCGGCCTCCTGGACATTCCAGTTGATCTGGACACCGGTGGCCTCGACCACGCGGCGCATGGCCTGCGTAATCTCGGGACCGATACCGTCACCGGGAATCAGGACTACATCGTGCGCCATAATCTGTTACTCCTCGTCTTCGGCGTCGTCAGATTTTTTAACGCTAGCACGCTTCTTCTTTTTGGAGAGATCCAGGCCAAAACGTTTAACAAGCATTTCGCAAATCTCGCTCGAACGGGCCTTGAGATAGCTGCCCTTACCGTTCTCGGCATCGAACTTAAGGCGCAGCGCAAGCTTCTCGGCAACCTCGGCGTCGATCTCGCCCTGGCAAAACTCGTACAGGCAACCGAGCATGTCGCGATACTCGAGGTCGCCGTGGTAGCACTGGATGGCCTCGTCCAGGATGGGCCAAGCCTCGCGCGAACGCTCGACGCTCGTGGCACCCCACACGCACAGCAGGCGGAAGGCGGCATAGCGCAGCGTGGAGGAGATCTCGTCGAACAGTGCAGTCTCGGCGCCCTCAAAGGCATCACCCAGCTGCTCGGGGCAGGTGGTGGCGAGCGCCGTCAGGGCATCGAGGGCCTCCCAGCGGGTCTGCGCCTCGGGGCGGTCGAGCGCCTCGATCAGCGCGGGCACGCAGGGCACGACGCGCTGCGGATCGCGCTCGGCAAGCAGGTGCAGCACGCGGGCGGCAAACTGGCGGATGCGGCGCGTGGGGCAGCCGAGCTCCTTGACCAGACGGTCGACGGCGTTCTCGTTCTCCTCTGCCAGCTGAAGCTGTGCCAGCTCCTCGTCGGTGAGCTGTTCGTCTTTGTTTTCTGCCATAGTTACCTCTTCTTACTATTTCTTAGCGTGCTTGCCAGCACCCTTGCTGTCATCGGTGACCGAGATGAGCTGTCGGTCGGCCGCGCCATTGCGGCGCGCACGGCGGCGTTCCTCAGCGTCGCCCGCGTCGGCGGCGGCGCGGTGAGCCTTGTTGACGTTAAAGACCTCGTCGTGCTTGCGCCACGGACCGACGGACTCGCCAAAGCTCATTTTAAGACCGGCGATAAAGCCGCCGAGCCAGCCGATCGGCGCAAACTGCACCAGCGGGAACAGCGAGAACACCCAGGTCAGCAGGACGACTGCCGCCGCTCCCGCAAAGTTGGCAATCCAGTAGTCGCGCTTGGTGATGACGCGCTTTTCGCACGCCCACTGACCGCACAAAAAGCCAATGTAGATCGCAAAGAGAAAGAGCACCAGCGCTAACACCACGAACGTCCAGCTCATGGGCGCTACTCCCCGTGATGGTGGCCGCAGCAGCACTCGTGGCCGTCATCGTGACCGTGACCGCTGCAGCACTCGTGGTCCTCGCCGTGATGGTGGCCGCAACCGCACTCATGGTCGTCGCCATGCTCGCCGCAACCGCAGCCGTCCTCGTGAGCACCGTGCTCTTCGGGACGATACTGCGACCAGTCCAGACCGGCGGCGATGGCGTCGGCCTCCTCCTTGTAGAGGACCGTGATGGCCTGGGTGCCCAGCTTGGCGCCACCGATGGCGTCGAGCATGTCGTAGAGCGTAAAGGCCACGTCGGCGCCGGGCAGCGCAAGCTCACGATCGTCGGCATAGGCGAGCGCCAAGCGCAGGTCCTTAATGAAGTGCTCGACCATAAAGCCGGGCTTGTAGTCGCCGTCGAGCGCCTTGGGAGCCAGGCTCTCCATGGCGCCGGACTTGCCGGTACCGCCTAGGATCATCTGGCGGGTCTTCTCCAGGTCAAGGCCGCTCAGCTCGGCAAATGCCATGGCGTCTGCCATGCCGACCATGCAGGCGCCCAGCGACACCTGGTTGGCGAGCTTGGCAGCCTGGCCCTTGCCGGCGCCGTCGAAGCAGCAGATGTTGGCCGCGAAGGTGGCAAGGATGTCGCGGACCGGCGCGATGTCGTTCTCGGTGGCGCCCACGATAGCCGTAAGCGTGCCGGCGATAGCACCCGACTCGCCGCCGGTGACGGGGCAGTCAAACGCCATGCGACCAGAAACCTGGGCGGCCTCGGCAATGTCACGGGCGAGCTCGGGCGAGCTCGTGGTGAGGTCGATCAAGACCGCGCCCGGCTTGGTGCACGCGAGCAGGCCGTCGCCCGCCAGGTAGAGTTCCTCGACCTCGGAGGGATAGCCCACCATGGTAAAGACGACATCGGCGTTAGCCGCGGCCTCGGCCGGCGTATCGGCCCAGACGGCGCCGCGCTCGATAAGCGCTGCGGCCTTGGACTCGGTACGGTTGTTGACCGTGACGGGATAGCCGGCATCCAGGATGTGGCCGGCGATGGGGGCACCCATGATTCCGGTGCCGATAAATGCGACGGAGAGCTTGTTTGCCATGAAACCTTTCCTTTTGGGTTGGGTGTTGTTACCAGGTTGAATACTCGGTGCCAGCGTTTCGGCCGTGACTTGAGGGCGCTTGCAGCCGCAGCGCCTGTCTACTCGCCACGCACGCGGCGCGCGATGCGGTCGGAAAGCGAGGCTTTCTCGGCGCGGTTCTTGCCCCAAAACGCGCAAGCCACCATGCCGGGGCCCACGTGCGAGCCGATGATGGGACCGACGGAACTACGGATGATGGTGACGTCGGCGCAGCCTTCCTCCTTGCGGATGGCGGCCTCGAGCCAATCACCGTCCTTCTCGGCATCGGCCGTCATGATGGCGATGGGCATGGTGCGATCGGGCACGTAGTTCTCGCGGAACGACTTGAGGATGGACTTGAGCGCCTTCTTGCGGCCGCGGTTGACGCCGATCAGCGACAGCGAGCCGGCCAGGTCGTAGGAGAGCTCGGGCTTGACGTCGAGCTTTGCCGTGAGCTGCGCCGCCGCGGGCGGAATGCGGCCGCCGGCAGCCAGTGCGTCGAAGCTCTCGAGCGTAAAGTAGCCATGGACGTAGGTCTTTGCCTCGTTTGCCCAATCGACCAGCTGTTTGGCGGTCAGTCCCGCCGAACGCTGGCGCACGGCCTCGAGCGCCAAGAGCGCGCCGGTCGCGCAGGGCAGAGCGTTGTCGACTACGTAGAGCTCAAAGTTGGGATACTCGGCGCGTACGGCGTCCGCCGCCTGGCACGCGGAGTTGTAGCTCGACGACAGCGCCGAGGTAAAGCACAGGTAGACCGTGGGCGTGCCCTCTTTGGCGCACTCGGTAAAGAACTCGATATAGCGACCGAGCGACACGGCGGAGGTAGACACGCGAGCGCCGGCGCGCATGCGGTCGTAGAACTCCTTGGGTGTGATGCTCGACCAGATGTCATCCGTGCGCTCCTCGCCATCGATAATGAAGGGGAAACCCAGGATATCGACATCGAGGTTCGCGGCGACCTCGGGGCTAAAGTCGCAGCAGGTATCGACGACGATGCGGCAACGGTTAGAATGACCGGCGGATGCGGCCTTGTCCATCAAAGCGACTCCTTACGTAAAAAGGCGGCCACCCGCATGGGATGGCCGCCAACCGTTAACTCATGCAAGTTAACGTATTTTACTCGTCAAGTGTTTCGATGCGGGGCTTGATGATGCCATATCCACCATTCTTACGGTGATACACCACATTGATGAGACCGGTCGTCGCGTTCTCGAACACGTAGAAGTCGTGGCCCAGCAGATCGGTCTGCACCAGCGCCTGCTCCTCGGTCATCGGGGTGACGTCGATAACCTTCTCGCGGACGAGCAGATCGTCCTCTTCCTCGGGCAGCAGCAGGTCGGCCAGATCCTCGACGCGCTCGACCGGCGCAACATCCGCGGCGCTGGCACCACCCTGGCGGTTGTCCACGACCTTGGTCTTGAACTTGCGCAGCTGGCGGGTGACCTTGTCGGCGGAGAGATCGATGGCGGCATACATATCTGCGCCGTGCTCGGCAACGCGAATCACAGAGCCGCGGACACGAACCGTGACCTCGACGATTGCCGGGTTGGGGTTCGAGGGGTTCTTCTCATAGCGAAGTACAACGTCGACCGTCATGGGCTCGATATCGAAAACCTTGAGCGCCTCGCCGATCTTCTCATCCACATGCGCACGCAGAGCATCGGTTACCGTCGTCTTGCGTCCAGAAACCTTGATATCCATACGTGGCTCCAATCTGCCTCGGGGACTTACTGTACTGGCTATGTACCCATTGCCGTGCATTTAATCACGCGGATTCCTAAAGACCCGAATAACGATTGCTTGATACCGCATACCGAAGTCTCGCACTTTTCTGTGGCAAAGTGCGCTATAGGAAGGCGTCGGCAAAGCTAGTTTTTCTCCTGGAAATCAACTTTTACCTGCCGTTTTTACCAAAATAGAAAAGCCGGGCTCCCTTATTGGGGAGACCCGGCTATGCGTGTTGAAACCGTGAAGAAGTGCCTCGTTCAATGTATGGCAGGCGCCACCCCTACCAATAACTAGCTATTGAGCTTGTTGATGTCATCGTCGGTGATGGTGCCCTCCTGGCTAGACGACGGGCTGTCGCCGTTGTTATCAGAGGCGTCGTCATCGGAGGACTCGGTCTCGTTGGACGTGGAGTCGGATGCCTGCACATTGGCCCCCGAAACGGTCTTGGCGGTAAGGTCATAGGGCATCTGTCCGTACCAGACGCAGTGGACTGCCTCGAGCGTGCCATCGACCGTGATGCCATCGAGGGCATCGCTCACGGCACGGCACAGCTCATCGTTAGAGCTTAGGCCTGCGACGCCAAGCGTGGAGGGCGCCTCGAGCGTACCGACATAGGAGATCTGGCTCATCAGACGCGCGAGGTAGCCACCAGCCGTGGAATCACAGATCACGTAATCGACCTCGCCCGACTCGAGCGCCTCAAAGCACTCATTGATGTTGGAGAAGGTCTTTTGGTTGGCGGTGATGCTTTGCTTGGCGAGCGCCTCCTGCGAGGCCGAGGAGGTCTGAACGCCCAGGGTAGCGGTGTTAAGCGTTTCGGTGGAAACGCTCAGCGACTCGCCGTCACTGCTCTTGCCGAATACGGCGGCGGCATCGTACAGACAGGTGCCAAGCGAGCTGATGTCGCCGCCCGCAGACTTGATGTCGCCAATGAAGATGTCCGCCTTTTTATCGCTGAGCGCGGAATCGGCCGAGGACGCATCGACAAAGGCGACCTTGAGACCCATGCGGCATGCAAGGGCACGAGCGGCATCGACCGCATAGCCCGTGAGGTTTCCGTCGGCATCCTGCATGGCCTGCGGTGCGTCGGACGTATCGAGGGCGACCGTCAGGGTTCCCGGCGTGACCAGGGCATCGTCCGATACCGTGGGGGTGACGGTCTCGCGCTCGATCTGGTCGATCGTGGGCGTCGTGAACGTGGACAGTGGATTGAACGCGCATCCACTCAGGCCCAAAACGGCAATGACCGCCGCGGTCCCAGCACCTAACCGAGCCGCATGCATCAAGCTGCCCCTCACCATGTCCGCTACCCTGCCTTCTGTGTCGTATACGATCCGTGCCCTGCACGGAATATCGGGTTGTTCCCACCAGCTGACCTGGTATTTGACCCCACACTTGCGCACCGGGGCGTTTGCTCAGGAGGCCGCAGCCACCTTCACGACTGGCCCGCTCGCCCGCGAGGCGGTATTGCCCCAAAGAAAGTAGAACGGACGGTGCGGCTTACATCTAGGACGCGCCATGATCGCGCCGCGCGCACGCGGTCGCTTACGTGGATCCCTTTGACCGCGTCTGTCTTGGACTAGGATGGGCATTTCGTCCGTCCGCAACCACAGCCTGGCAGGAACGTAGCGCATTATAGCTAAGTTCAAGCTATAGTTTAAGGTTAGGGACGTTATTCGCATCGCGAGTACAGATTTCGCAGGTCGGGACGGGCCGCACGCGCTATCTTCACTGCCACAAAACCACCCCCTACCAAACGCGTGCGATAGCGAGGCCATCGACTGCTGCGGCGCCGGCACGCTTGAGCTCCGCCGAGGCCGCCGCCATGGTCGCGCCCGTGGTAATGACATCATCGATGAGCAGCAGACGGCGGCCGCGCACATCCTCGACCGTCTCGTACATGCCCCAGGCATGCTCCCGGCGCTCATCGCGACCGAGCTCTCGCTGGTCACCATGACCGTATTTAACCAGGGCGTCCAGCAACGGGACACCCGAAAGATTGCAAAACGAGCGCGCGATTGCTTCCATATGATCGAACCCACGCCGCCGAAACGCTGCCGCAGTCGCGGGCACAAATACCACCGCGTCGGCGCCGGACAGCACGCTGCCGTAGCGATCGGATGCTGCCACCTGGGCATGCAAGGCAGTGTCGTAGAGCAACTCCGCCAGATACGGTGCCAGACGGCGCTCGCCCGCATCCTTGTACGCCTTGATGATGCGCGGCAGCGGATGTGCATAGACGGCACACGCCAGGCAGCGATCGAGCGCCTCGGCCATTGCCGAAGACGTGCCCTCGACCGAGCACTCGGTACACAGCAAATCCCCAAACGGGGCGCCGCATCGGATGCAACTATGACACGGATCGATGAGCGCGAGCGATGCCAGACAATCCTGGCAGATCAGCGCACCGGAACGCTCGCAGCCAGCGCATCGCGTGGGCGACAACGCCTCGAGCGCCTCATACGTCGCGCGCTCGGCAAGCGGTAGCAATTCGTCCGCAAACGGTAGGACGCCTGCGCCCTGCAAGCGAGTCAATACGTTCAGATGTCTCTTCATGACACAACCCTCCCTACGCGAAGGCGAAGGGAGGGTTGTCGGTGTAGAGCCATGATACCCAGAGGTGCTGGGGTCAGGCGGGTTACATCCGCTTACGGACGTTATTCGCCGGCAGGCGGTTGCGGTGCGGACGAGGTGCGGGTCGAGCCTTCGCCACCGTCCTGGCGCGGCTTGCGGGAGCGACGGCGACGGCGACGCTTTTGACCCTGGTCGGTCGAGCCCTCGCCGCCGCGATCCTCACGCGGTTCGCACTCGTCGCGAGCGCCGCCGTGCGAAGCCTTGGCGGCAGCTCCTCCGCCATCGCCGGGGCGACGGCGCGTGACCTTGACTTCGCCATCCGAAACCTGATCGGCCACAGAAGGAACCGAGGGCTTCTGCTGCGTGCCCGAGGAATGGCGACGACGCGGACGTGACGCGCGCTCCTCCTCGCCACGCGGCTTGCCAGCCTTGTCAGCAGGCGCGTCGGAACCCGAGCCACCCTTGGGAGCGGCACCGGCCTCGCGAGCGGCTGCGGCGCGGAAGGCGTCCTCGCGCTCCTCGCTCGACAGGTGACGGCGACGACGGCGCGTGGGGTTCATGCCACCGCCGCGGTTTTGCTGCTGGGGCTGCTGAGCCTCGCGCTCGCGGGAAGCGTTCTTACCCGCGGCCTCGCCATTGTCGACGGACGCCGCGCGCTTGCGGCGGCGACGGCCACCAGCTGCCTCCTCGGCCTCGGGTGCCTCGGCCTTGCCGCGGCCCTTTCCACGGCCACGGCCCTCGCCCTGGCCCTGAGCGGTGCGAGCATCGGATTCGGCATCGCGACGACGGCGCTTGGGCATCGATGTGCCGGCCAGACGATCGGCACTCGACAGGCCATCGCCCACGTCAACGCCGTTCTCGCGATCGAGTTCCATGAGCGCCAGGCGCATCTCGGGCGACTCGATGCGCTCGAGCACATCGCGCGTCACACAGTCGGGGCGGCAGTTGCAGCCCTGTTCGGCGGCCTTCTTTTTGCAGCCCTCCGAGCACGTCATATCGGCCAGGTTGACCTTAAAGACCTTGCCGTTCTCCAGGCGCAGCACCAGCTGCTCACGCGGCGTGTCATATTCCTGGATACGCGCCTTGCCAAGCGGCGTATCGATGAGCGTCTTCTTTTTGGGCGCACGGCTCTTAAAGTCCTTGTACGCCTCGAACTCATAGCGCAGGCAGCACATCAGGCGGCCGCAAACGCCACTGATCTTGGACGAGTTGAGCGGCAGGTCCTGCTCTTTTGCCATGCGAATCGAGACGGGCTCAAACTGTCCACCAAAGCGCGTGCAGCAGAGCTCCTGTCCGCATTGGGCATAGCCGCCCACCAGGCGGGTCTCATCGCGCACGCCGATCTGACGCATGTCGACGCGAATGTGCAGCGTCGAGGACAGGTCCTTGACGAGCTGACGAAAATCGACGCGTTCCTCGGCCGCAAAGTAGAACACGGCCTTCTCGCCGCCAAACAGGTACTCGACGCCGACCGGCTTCATCTCGAGGTCGAGCTCTTTGACCAGACGGCGGAAATCGACCATCGCTTCGTCGCCCTGGATGGCCAGGTCGTCGGCAAGCTGCAGGTCGATGTCGCTCGCCACGCGCAGCACGGGCTTGAGCGGCTGGCCGATCTCATCTTGCGGCACCTCGAAGGGATCGGCCGTGACCAGGCCGATCTCGGTTCCGCGCTCGGTGGAGCAAATGGCATAATCGGCCTCGAGGATATCCAGATCCTGCGGGTCAAACCACAGGTCGCGCGAGGCGTAGGTAAACTTAACGGGTACGACTAACGGCATTTCAGTGCCTTCCTGATATCGAACAGCATGACCTCGATGGCCAGCTGGGGAGTAACGTTTCTGGCGATGTTGCGCTCAGCCGTGGCAACCGCCTCGAGCGCCTGGGTGGCACCCGCAACATTCGTCGCCGCGGCAAGCCGCCCGATCGTGTCGCGCACGTCCTCGTTCACAACGCCTGCCGCCTCATCCTGAAGCGTCAGCAGCACGTCGCGCATGAGCGTCCGCGCGCTCGCCAGCGCTTCCATGATACCCGAACGCTCGCGCGCGTTGAGTTCGCGCTTGTTGCGGTCCTCAAGCTGCTTCAATGCTCCACGCGACAGGTAGTCGGCGTTTTGCTCGAGCACCTTTTCCTGTGTGGACTTGACCTCGGCGAGCGGTGCCTTAACGGCGACGATGAGCGACTTGGCGCGGCTGAGCACATCAGCCTCGTCGGCAGCGATGAGCGAATCGATGGCGCGGACCATCTGGCGGCGAGCATCCTGGCGCTCGGCACTCTTAAGGAACTCGATGCCGCGTGTGGGGCTTCCCGCCACGGCGACCGCCATGCGACAGCGCGCGAGATCCTGGCCCGTCGCGCGACTCACGGCCTGCGCGGCCACGGTGGGCGACACCAGCCGAAACGGCACGCACTGACAGCGGCTCACGATGGTGGGCAACATCACGTCTGCCGAGGTGCCCAGCAAGATGAACATAACGCCCTCGGGCGGCTCCTCGAGTGTCTTGAGCAGCGCGTTGGCGGTGTTAGCGCGCAGTTGCTCGGCATGGTCGATGATGTAGACCTTGGCCTTGGCACGGATGGGCGCCAGCGGCACGTCATCGAGCAGTTCGCGGGTCTGGGCGATGAGGTAGCCTGTGGCGCTCTCGGGCGTGTAATAGTGCACGTCAGGATGCGTATGCCGAGCAACGCGTACGCAGCTGTCGCATGCTCCGCAGCCGTCCTGCTCGCACAGGAAGGCCTGGGCGAGCGCCCATGCGGCATCGAGCTTGCCGGCACCGGGAGCGCCCAAAAACAGGTAGGCGTGCGATGCGCGGCCGCTGGCGACGGCGTTGGTCAAAAAATCGCGAACGCGCTCTTGGGTGTCGAGCTTGGCCAGCAGGCTTGCCTGAGCGGGGGCCATGTTACTCGGCCTCCTTGGCAAGCGCGGCGGCGACAGCATCTTGCGGAATGTCGAGACCGTACGCGCGAATCTGCTCGACCGTCTTCTCGAAGACTTCCTCGACGGTCGCAGTGGCGTCGATGAGCTTTACGCGGTTTGGCTCCTCGGCAGCAATGGTGCAAAATCCCTGGTAAACGCGCTCTTGGAAGGCCATGCCTTTTGCCTCCATGCGATCTGCCGCGCCACGGGCTGCCATGCGTAGCGCCGCCTGCTCGGGTGTGATGTGGTAGACGAGCGTGAGCGCCGGATGCGTACCGGCGACAGCCAGGCTGTTGGCATCGCGTACCATCTGACGGTCGAGGCCATCGGCAAACGCCTGGTAGCAGGTCGTGGAATCGTAGAAGCGATCGCACAGGACCACCTTGCCGGCCGCGAGGGCGGGCGCGATAACCTCGTGCACCAGCTGGGCACGCGCTGCCTCGTAGAGCAGCAACTCGCAGGTGTCGCCCATCGCCGTATTGGCGGGGTCGAGCAGCAGAGCACGGATCTTTTCGCTGATGGCGGTGCCGCCCGGCTCGCGCAGGCTCACAACCCGGTAGCCAGCGAGTTCGAGCGCGCGGGCAAGCAGACGCGCCTGCGTGGACTTGCCGGCACCGTCGACGCCCTCGAGTGTGATAAAGCTATGTCGAGCGGGCTCAAAAGCCATGAGCGCAGCCCCTTCCTACAAGGCGCGTAAATGCAGATATATCAACCAAGCCATGATACCCCAGGGGCAGGCGCGCCCCCAATGGCTAAAGGTGTCTTTCCAAAGTTGCGGTGAAATAGGGACTGATTGAAGCTCTGAGACCGCCAAACAGTCCCTATTTCACCGCAACTTATGATGGGGACTTTTGGACGCTGGGTATAATCGTCGTATTGATTTGAAATGTGGCGAAAGGAGTGGCAATGTCTCGGTATTGTGCCTCGTGCGGCAAGCTTCTTGCAGATGATGCCAAGTTCTGCACCTCGTGCGGTGCACCCGTTGAGCAGACAACCGGAAGCAATGGCCAACCCGCGTTTGAGAAGACCGGCTCCCTCGATACGCCGCAAGCTAAGCCGGACGACCCCCTCGCCTATCGCCCCGACCCCGCTGCCGGCCCCGTAGCAGTCGAAACGACGCAACGCATGCCCGTCGCGGACACCCCGCCCCAACAGCAACCGGCATCTACGTACGCGCCTGATTCACCGCAGGCCCCCGCCGCAAAAAAGAGCGCTACCAGGGCGCTTGTCGCCGTTATCGTTGTGCTGTTGGCAATCATCATCGCCTTGGTCATCTTTTTTGTGATCAAGCCGTTCGACAACTCCGCTACGCAGACGACTGCCGAGGTAGCTAAGCTGCACCATGACGTCGACGACGATGATCTAAAGCCTCTCGGCAATCCCAACAGCCTGTACGACGATGATGACGATGACGACGAGGATGGCGGCGAAGCAAGCCTCTCCGAACAGAACCTCTACCGTCGCCTGAGTGAATACTACGATCAGCTCGAAGATCTCGATAGCCAGGTCCGTGCCTGCGCAGAGACGTTTAATGGCAGCTATCTGGAAGAGGATCGTACCACCCGTCAAAATCTCGCTGACGTCGCCGAGCGCACGGAGGAGACCATCGAGCAGTATTACGACATTGTCGAGGACCTGGACGTCCCCACAAGCTCTAAGAACTACAGCTCGTGGAAGGACATCATTGCTCTGTACGACGACCTGGATCACCGCATCGATGCGATCTGCGATGCCTGGGAGATCAGCTTGAAGTACGCAAAGCCCGCGGACCATAAGAACGAAATCGTGACGCCGCTGGCACGCGACAACGAGCCGGGGACCAACAGCAACAAGTACCGTCAGGACTTTGAGGACCGCTATCCCGGCGCCAAGCCCGTCGAGGTGAAGTAATCCCAACAACTGATCAAAACTTGCGGTGAAATAGGAACTGTTTTGCGGTTTGACCAGCAAAAACAGTCCCTATTTCACCGCAACTTAGAAGTGGGGCCGGGCGCGCATTTGCATTTGCGTGCCCGGCCCCGCCGCGTCTATATGTGCTCGGATATGTGCTCGGTTACTTGCCGGCAGCGGTCTTTTTGGCGGTCGTCTTCTTGGCGGCAGTGGCTTTCTTAGCCGTGGTCTTCTTTGCCGCCGTGGTCTTCTTTGCCGCGCTCGCCTTGGTCGCAGTCTTGCGGCCGCGGGCGGGCTTCTTCTCCTTGGTCGGGCAGTCCATGTTGACACAGATACGCCACGGACCGCGCGCCGTGTTGACCACCACGATGGGGGCGCCGCACTCGGGGCAGGTCTCGCCTGTCGCCTCGAGCTTGCCACGCGCCGGCAGCGGATAGCTCACGCCGCAGTCATCGTAGTTGGTGCAGCGGATAAAGCGCTTGCCGCTCTTTTCGCTCTTGTGCGCGATCAGGTCGCCATGGCGTCCGGCCTCGGCGCACACCTTGCACTCGCCCACCTTAAGGTCGGGCTCGTAGTTGGTGGGGCACGTCGGGTTCACGCAAATCTCGAAGGCCTTCTGTCGGAACGGCTGGCATTTAATGCGCGGTGCACCGCACTCGGGACACACGGCGGCCTCGCCCTCGAGCGGGCTTACCTTGACGCCGCTCGGCACCGGATAGGTCACGTCGCAGTCGGGCCAACCCATGCAGCCGATAAAGCTGCCGCGGGTCTTGGCGCTCGTCTTCATAACCAGGTCCTTGCCGCACTTGGGGCAGGCGCCCACGCGCGCATCGGCCGTGACGGCGTCACTAATGGCGTCGCCCAGCTCCTGCGTATGCTTGAGCAGCTCGTCGAGCACGCCGGCCAGCAGCGCGCGCGAGTGCGTCACGACATGCTCTTCGGTGTCCTCGCCGCGCTCCACGCGGGTCATGTCGCCGTCGAGCTCGCTGGTCATATCGGGGCTCGTGATGCGCGGGGCAAACTGCGACAGCGCATCGATAATGGCGATACCTAGCTGACTCGGCTCCACGGGATCGTTTTTGAGGTAACGCACGGCGTACAGGCGCTCAATGATGCTCGCGCGCGTGGACTTGGTGCCCAGGCCGCGCTTTTCCATCTCCTGCACGAGCTTGCCCTGGCTGTAGCGCGCGGGCGGCTCGGTCTGCTTGGCCTCGAGCTTAATGTCGAACACGTCGACCGTATCGCCCTGCTCCAGCGGCGGCATCTGCTCGTCGCGCTTGAGTCCATACGGATACACCTCGCGGAAACCCGGGGTCACGAGCACATCGCCCGAAGCCACGAACGGCTCACCGTTCACGTCGAGCTCGAGTTTGGTGTTCTCGATGGTCGCGGGACCCATGAGCGTCGCCAGGAAGCGGCGGGCGATGAGGTCATAGAGCTTGCGCTGACCGCCATCAAGCGTGGACGGATCGCCCTCGCCCGTGGGGTAGATGGGCGGGTGGTCGGTGGTCTCGACCTTGCCGCGCGTGGGCTTCATGGGACCGGCGAGCACCTTTTTGCATACGGGCGCCAGCGCCGGGTTAATCTTTGCCAGGTCACTCACCACGGCGCCCAGATCGAGCGTCGCGGGGTACACGGTGTTGTCGACACGCGGGTAGCTGATGAGGCCCGCCATGTAGAGGGACTCAGCGATGCGCATGGTGCGCGCAGGCGAGATGCCCTCGGCCGCAGCGGCTGCCTGCAGCGAGGTGGTTGCAAACGGCGTGGGCGGCTGCTGCTTGCGCGAGCGCTTGGTCACCGCGGCGACGGTTGCCGTCGCGACGCCGTCGACATGGCCGTACGCCGTCTCGGCAGCATCCTTGTCGGTAAAGCGCGCTGTCTTGTGCGCAATCTTAAAGCGGTCGTCCTCGGCAGCACCCTGCGCGGCGCCCATGCCGCGGATCTGCCAATAGTCCTCGGGCACAAACGCCATGCGCTCGCGCTCGCGCTCAACCACCAGGGCGAGCGTCGGCGTCTGCACGCGGCCGGCGGAACGCACGTTGCCAAAGCCGCCAAACTTGGCGAGCGTCAGGTAGCGCGTGAGCACCGCGCCCCAAATGAGGTCGATGTGCTGACGGCTCTCGCCGGCGTCGGCCAAGTTCTGGTCGAGCGAGACGAGATTATCAAAGGCCTGCGTAATCTCGGCCTTGGTAAACGAAGAATACTGGGCGCGGGCGACCGGCAAGTCGGGCGCAACCTCGCGCACCTTGTTGAGGGCGTCCGAACCGATCAGCTCGCCCTCGCGATCGAAGTCCGTGGCGATAATGACGCTGTCGGACTTTTTAGCGAGGTTCTTGAGCGAACGAATGAGCTCCTTCTCGGCCGGCAGCTTAATGACGGGCGCCCAGGTGAGATAGGGCAGACTCTCGAGCTTCCAGCCCTTGATGGAAATGCCATCGGCAAGGAACGGTTTACGCTTGGTGTCGTAGGGCGGACGCGCCAGGCCATCGGGCATGTCGGCCGGCAGTATCTCGCCGTCCTCGGTGACCGAATACCAGCCCAGCTTTTTATCGAACAGCACGCTGTCGCAAAAATCGGGCGCAAGGATGTGACCGGCAAGGCCGATCGTCACACACTCCTCGCCCTTCCACTCAAAACGGTAGATGGCGGTGTTGTACACCTTGTCCTTTTTGGGCTTGCCCGTGGACAGACGCTCGGCAATCTGACGCGCGGCGTCGTTTTTCTCGGCGATGATGAGCTTCAAAAGAGGCTCCTATCTCGTATCTCTGCGGCTGCGCCCGCGCTTGTGACGGCCGACTTACGCCCTTGCTTGCTCGATCTGCCCGATGAGCCAATCGCACCAGGCATCCATGCCCTCGCCCTTGCGCGCGCTCACGGCAAACCGCGGCGCCTGCGGATTGAGGTCATCGAGTGTCTTAGTATACCTATCCATGTCAAAATCGAAAGCCGGGGCCACATCGACCTTGTTGAGCAGCTGTGCGCCGGCGTGCTGGAAGATGCCCGGGTACTTGATAGGCTTGTCGTCGCCCTCGGGCACCGAGAGGATCATGATGGACAGGTTCTCGCCCAGGTCAAAGTCGACTGGGCAGACCAGGTTACCCACGTTTTCGATAAAGATGACGTCGATGTTTTCCAGACCCACCGCCTGGTCGAAGGCGTCAACGGCCTCCATGATCATGTTGCCCTCGAGATGGCACAGGCCGCCCGTGTTGATCTGGATGGCGGGCATGCCGGCTTCCTTCATGGTGATGGCGTCGACATCCGAGGCGATATCGCCCTCGATGACGGCACAGCGCAGGCCGGCCTTGTCGCGCAGGCGCTCATTGGTGCCCAAAATCGTGGTTGTCTTACCCGAGCCGGGGCTCGACAGCACATTGATCACATAGGTGTTTGTCTCTTTAAATCGCTGACGCAACTGATCTGCCAGACGCTCGTTGCGCGACAGAATCGGCGATGCGATATCAATCGTTTTCTCGGCCATATTCGGCACTCCTTACTTCTACCATTTATGCCCCGTCCCCAGGTGGCTGGCGGGCTAATCGTCGGGGGTTTCGATTTCGATACTGGCGATGTCAAGCTCGCGGCCGTGCAGCAGGCGCACGTTGGCGCCGCCACATTGGGGGCAGCGACAATGGAAACGGTCGTGATCAAAGACCTCGCCGCAGTCCTGACACTCGCTTTGTGGATGGACTTCCTCTACGGCAAGCTCGCAGCCGCGCGTGAGCGGGTCCTCGTCACGAAACGTCTCCCACGCAAAGTCAAGCGCCTCGCGCACGACCTCGGTCATATCCCCGATACGCAGCGTTACCAAAACGGCGCGCGAGGCCCCCGCCCCACGCGCCGCACGAATCACTGTATCGAGTATGCCGTTGACAATGCCAACCTCGTGCATACCGATTTACTCCTCATCGTCCTCGTCGTCCGAGAACAGGTCCAGACGGCTCACAAACAAGCCCTCCTTGCCCTCGCGCGCGGTAATGACCACACGGGCGATGGCAAGCGAAATCTCGTAGAGCGAGAGCAGGGCGCCATACATGAGGCCCAGCGTAACGGGCGAGCCGTCGGGCGTAATCACAGCCGAGCCCACAAGCAGGCCAACGTATACGTAACGCCAGGCACTGCGGAAAGCAGCGTAGGACACGATGTGGAAGACGGACAGGTAGAAGATGATGAGCGGCAGCTCAAACGCCACGCCAAAGCCGATCATAAAGAGCAGCTCCATGTTGACGTAGTTCTCCAGATCGGGCAGCGCCGTGGCGACAGCCGAAGTCTCGCCGATGAGCCACTCAAAGCCCGCAGGAATGATGATGAAGTAGCAAAAGATGGCGCCCAGGAAGAACAACACCGTCGAGGCGAGCACCGTGGGCACGACCCACTTGCGCTCGTTGGGGCGAAGCGCCGGCAGGAAAAACGCCAGAGTCTGCCAGATGATCATGGGCGTGCACATGACAACGGCCATCTTGATGGCCAGCGAAAAGCGCAGACCAAAGCCACCAAGGGTGGTGGTGATGTAGAACTTACCGTCCGGCACAAAGGAGCGGATGGGATCTTCCAGGATGTCGAGCACTACAGGCGTGGCGAAATACAGCACGATAGCGGCGGCAAACACCGACACGACTACGATGGTCAGGCGGCGACGGAGCTCGCCCAGGTGATCGAAGAGCGGCATGCGCGCAGGTCCGATAGGCATTACTCATCGCCTCCCTTCGGGGCGTCGGCGGCAGCGGCGTCGTCCTCGGCCTCGAGCTCGCGGGCGAGCTGGTCGACGACAGCCTTGCGCTTGCGGGGACGACGGGCGTAGAGGTCAGCCGTCGTGGGCTCTGCCGGCTCAGGCTCGGGCTCCGGCTCTACAGCAGGCTCAGGCTCGGCGGCGGCAGCAGCAGGCTCGGCCTTGGCGGGCTCGGCCTCATCAGCAGCGCCTTCGCCCTCGGTGGCACCCTCGCTCGCAGCCTTCTCGGCGGCAAGGCGGGCACGGCGCTCGGCAAAGGTCTCCTTCTTTGCGGGCGCGGCCGTCTCGACGGCATCCTCGTCCGCATCGGAATCATCATCGACGGCAGCCTTCTTGGGCTTGACCGGGGCCGACGCGGCCTCGCTCACCGGATCGATAATCTCGGACTGAACAACGGCCGTCATCTTTTCCTGCGTCTCGCGGAACTGACGGATGGCACGGCCGATCGTGCGGCCCATCTGCGGGAGCTTATCCGGGCCAAACAGCAAAAAGCCGAAGACCACGATGATCGCGAGCTCACCCTCTCCAATACCAAACACACATACCTCCAAGGCTCGATGTGAGTCGAGCCCGCACCGCGCCATTCGGCCGGAACTCGTCTATTCATTCGGTCAAGTATAGCGCCCAGACGCCAAAACGTCCGAGCGCATCACAAACATATGCCAAACGGCACGCCCTTTTGGGGCAGGGCTTATGCCGCCGTGATCGAGATCTCCTGGTCGACACCCAGCAACTGAACCACGCGCATCACCTGGGGCTGCACATTGGTGCAACTAAAGCGCTTGCCGTGGTCGCCCGCGTGGTGCGCGGCGCCCACAAGCACGCCAATGCCCGTCGAATCGATGTAGCTCACCTGGGCAAAATCGAGCTCAACGGCCTCGGTGGGCTGCTCGAGCGCCAAGTCGATGGCGTTACGCAGACTGTCGGCGTTAGAGATATCGATTTCGCCGGCCACCTTGATGGTGTAGAGCTCCGGCGTGGGGTTGGTGGAAATACCCAAATCCATGTATACGCTCCTTTGCGAATCGAGAGTGCTGATAGTACTGGGCGCGGACTTGCGGAGCCCCAGGCGTTAGGCGCGCTCGGCACGAGCAAGCTCGGCAGCGACGAGCTTGACGGCCAGCACCAGTACGTCGAGCGCTGCCTCCAGGTCCTCGACCGTGGGATAGCTCGGCGCGATGCGGATGTTGGTGTCGCGCGGATCCTTGCCATAAGGCCAGGTAGCACCAGCCGGTGTGAGCTTGACGCCCAGGTCGGCACAAAGCGCGGCGACCTTTTGGGCCGAGCCCTCGGGGCCATCAAAGCTCACAAAGTAGCCGCCGCGGGGATGCGTCCAAGTGGCGCAACCCGTATCGCCCAGACCCTCAGTGAGCTTGCGCTCAACGGCCTCAAAACGCGGGCGCAAAAACTCGGCATGTTTTTTCATGTGCTCCTTGACCGCCTCGATGGTGGGAAGGAAACGCACGTGACGCAGCTGGTTGAGCTTGTCGGCACTGATGAGGCCGGCCTTCAGGCGCTTGGAGAACTCGGCGATGACCGCGGGGCTCGCACCGATAAAGCCGATGCCGGCGCCCGGGAAGGTAATCTTGGACGTCGAGGCAAAGGCCACCACGCGATCCTCGGTGCCCGCCGTGCGAGCGAGGTCGAAGATGTTTGCGAGCTCGTCGGTCTCGTCGTACAGGTCGTGTACGCAGTAGGCGTTGTCCCAGAAGATGCGGAAATCGGGCGCGGCCGTGGTCATCTCGACCAGGCGGCGCACAGTGTCCTCGCTAAAGGTGATGCCCGTGGGGTTGGAATACTTGGGCACGCACCAGATACCCTTAATGGAGTCGTCGGCAGCAACGAGGCGCTCGATCTCGTCCATGTCGGGGCCGTTGTCGGTCATCGCGACGGGGACGTTCTCGATGCCCAAATCGGCGGTGATGCCAAAGTGGCGATCGTAGCCGGGAACGGGGCACAGGAACTTGACCTTCTTGCCGTCGTGCGCGGCCTCGTAGGCGTCCCAGGGCTCGCTGCCGCACGAGCCACAGCGCCAGAACATGCCGGCGATGTCATGCTCGATCAAAAGGCTCGACGAACCCAGTACGAGCATCTGCTCGGCGGGGCAACCCAGGAACTCCCCTGCCAACTTGCGTGCCGAGGGAATGCCCTCGAAGCAGCCGTAGTTGGAGCAGTCGACGTTGCCGTCGTGCAGATCGGCGTCGGCATTGAGGATATCGAGCATGGGGCGAGAAATGTCCACTTGGGAGGGCGACGGCTTGCCGCGGGCCATGTCGAGCGCCAGGCCCTTGGCCTTGACCTCGGCGACCTCGGCCTTGAGCGCCTCGATGGCGGCATCGAGTTCGGTGGTTTCCATCTTCTGGTAGATCGTCTGCATGGGGTGCGACCTTTCGCGAAGCGGTACGTTGCAGTTCGTCTAAGTATAGACCGCCACCGCCGCAACGGTATGAAGCCGTGATAGATTAAGTCCATCGCAATAAATTACGAATCGCCGCGCATGCCAGCGTGGGGCGCCCAGGGAGGCACTATGGAGTACGGATCGTTCCAGGCCGAGGAATTCGGCGACCTGCAGCGCCTGGTCGACGGACTGTTTTACGACCGCCACGCCATCGACCGCCTGGATCTCATCGTTCAGGCCGAGATTTTGGACCTGGCGCCCGACCTCATGGAAATCGTGAACCTTTTGCCGCCCGGCTATTACGACCGCCAGTCACTTTGCGACCAGCTCAACTCCGCCTTGGCCGCCCACGGCTGGGGCGCCGTCTACGGAACGGTGGAATAGAACCAGTCATTGGGGACAGACTTAAATGAGTAGTCACAACCTGCCGGCACTTGGGTAGTCATTTAAGTCTGTCCCCAATGACTGCCCAATGACTAAAACGCCGCCTGTGATGGTGTTCACAGGCGGCGTTTTCAAACTTGTATATGCTTTTACTTGTCTTTGGGCGCGGGGTGTTTGCAGACCACGCTCATGTAGATCATACCGAGCACGGCAGCGGTGACCGAACCGGCAAGGATGGCGGCCTTGGCAGCCAGAACCTCAAACTGGGCCGTCGGGAAGGCAAGGCCGCTGATGAGGATCGACATGGTGAAGCCGATGCCGCCCAGAATGCCCACACCGGCAATCATGTGCCAGTTGACATTGTGCGGCAGCTCGCAGACCCTAAACTTAACCAGGGCAAACGTCATGCCAAAGATACCAATCGGCTTGCCCAGCAGCATGCCAAAGTACACGCCGAGCGTCACCGGGTCGGTGAGCAACGTGCTCATATCCACACCCACCAGGCGAACCTGTGCGTTCACGAACGCAAAGATCGGCAGAATCACAAAGTTGACCGGCGTGGAGATCAGACGCTCCATGCGGATGAGCGGCGGGGTCACGCGGTGCATGACGCGCTCGACCTTGGTGGTCGAGACGGTAAAGTCATGCTGGCCCAGGATGTGTGCCTCGTCGTCGTAGCGGTCATCGAGCAGCGGCAGGCACTCGCCCAGCCAGTCGGTCAGACTATCGAGCTTGACGCCGCACTTGGCCGGGATGGTAAAGGCCAAGATGACTCCAGCAAGCGTGGCATGCACGCCGCTCTTAAACATGCAAAACCACAGCAGCAGACCCAGTACCGAATACGGAGCAAGGCGGTAATGCTGCGTCTTGTTGAGCCACACGAGCGCGCAGGTCACAAGCGCGGCGGCGCCCAACCAAAACGGATTGGGGCTCTGACCGTAAAAGATGGCGATGGCGGCGATGGAGATGAGGTCGTCGGCGATGGCGAGCGTCGAGAAGAACACGCGCACGCCGTTGGGTACGCGATTGCCCAAAAGCGACAGCACGCCCAGTGCAAAGGCAATATCGGTTGCCATGGGGATGGCCCAACCGCTGCGGGCGCCGGCATGGTTAAAGATCAGGTAGATGCAGGCGGGAACGACGACGCCGCCCACGGCCGCCAGCATGGGAAGCATGGCCTGGCGCGGATTCTTGAGCTCGCCGACCGTCATCTCGTACTTAAGCTCAATGCCCACCAGCAAAAAGAAGATCGCCATGAGAAAGTCGTTAACGAAAAGCTCAACGGTGAGACCGGCCGTAAGGTTGCCCAGACCCACATACAGCGGGGTCTCCAAAAAGTGATGGATGGCCTCGTAGGCATCGGTATTGGCGCAAATGACGGCGGCGATGGCGGCGAAGACCATGACGGCGGCGGAAATCGTGCCGTTCTCGGCGATGCGCTCCCAGATGTCGTGGCGCTCAAAACGTTTGCGCTCACGAACGTTGAACAGCTGCTCAGTTGCTGCCATGGGCGGCTCCTTTCACGGGAAAGCTCCCGTCTTAAAAAAGCACGGCCCGCCCAAGTGGCGGCGCCGCGCTCTAACGTATTACGCTTGCATCTAGCCTACCCTGCACGACAAGCACGCAGGCGTGGTTGAAAAGCGGAACCACAGGTTGAACATTATTTGCTCAACGGCACGGGCACGCCTGTCCAAGAGACGACGCGGCGCCGTGCACAAAAAACGACCGGAGTGCGGGGTGTCCGCGATCCGGTCGTGGCGTTTGGTCAACTAAACCTAGCAGGCGGCCATGATGGGGGCAGCAACCTGCTTCTTACGGGAGAGGACGCCCGGCATCCAGACGCCGTCGTGCTCGTCGGCAATGCCCAGGCCCTTCTGAGCGGCCTCGGTCTCACCCTCGAGCAGGACCTGCGAGCCCTCCTCCATGATGTCGGTGATGCACAGGACGATGCCGTCAGCACCCTTCTCGGCGGCGTAGGCGCGCATGGCCTCGCGGATCTCGTCGATCATGCCGAGCGCACGGCTCTTGTCGACGGTCTCGTACTGGCCGATGAGCAGCTTCTTGCCGGCGGGCTCGAACATCTTGATGTCGTTGCCGACCATCTCGGCTGCAGTGAAGGAGCCGGACGGACGGGTGAGGAAGACCTCCATGCCAAACTTGACCGGGTCGACGCCCACCTGCTCGCCGAGCTTGGCGGCGACGGCGCGGTCGACATCGGTGGTGGTGGGGCTCTTGAGCATAAGCGTGTCGGTCATCATAGCCGAGAGCAGCAGCTTGGCCTGGACGTCGGAAAGCTCAACGCCGAGCACGCCGGCGAGCTTGGTGACGATGGTGCAGCTGGAACCCCAGGGCAGGCAGATGTAGTGCAGCGGGCCGGCGGTCTCGAAGTCGCCGATGCGGTGATGATCGACGACGCCAAAGACCGTGGCGTCCTTAAGGCCGGCGACGGACTGGGCAGACTCGTTGTGGTCGGTGAGGACGACGAGCTGACCGGCCTCGACGGACTCGATCACGCGGGGCTCGGCGATGCCGGCGTCGGCGAGCAGCTTGGCGGACTCTGCCGGAAGCTGACCAAGGGCGCAAGCCTCGTAGGTGTTGCCGGCATACTCAACCTGGTTGAGCAGCTGGGACAGGACGACGGCGCTCATGATGGCGTCGTTATCGGGGTTCTGGTGACCAAAGACAAGAACGTTTGCCATGGATATCCTCCACTTGATATGTGTACTTGGACGTAGCTATGGTAGCACGCCGATGCCGAGCCTTCGCAGACGGAAGGGCCACGGCATATTTTGTGGCAGGTATGGGGGCCAAGGCTGACCCTTTTGCACCATGTTGGTGCAAAGTAACCTGACCCCCTTGCACCAGCTATTTACCGGCGGCGCGCAGGGCTACGTATGCGGCACCGATGATGCCGGCGTCGTTGCCGAGCGAAGCGACCTTAATGGGCGTCTCGCGCGAGGCAGAGAGCGCGTACTGCTTAAAGTGCTCGCGAACCTTGTCGAGGTAGACATCGGCCGAAGCGGACGCGCCGCCACCGATCAGGAACATCTCGGGGTCGACCACGTTGGCAATGAGCGCCAGGGCACGGCCGAGATAGTCGGCCATGGTATCGGCCGCGGCAAGCGCGAGCTTGTCGCCCTCGCGGCAGGCCTGGAACACGTCCTTGGAATCGGAGGGGCCGGTGAGCTCGATGGGCTCGACGCCCGCTTTCTTGCACTCGGCAAGGTAGTTGCTCACCACGCCGGTGGCGCTGGAATACTGCTCCAGATGGCCATGGCCGCCACAGCCGCAGGTGCGTTCCTCAGCCGGGTTCAGGCACATGTGGCCAATCTCGCCGCCAGCGCCCACAACACCCGATACCACGTCACCGTTAACGATAACGCCGCCGCCCACGCCGGTACCGATGGTGACCATCACCACGTTCTGCACGCCCTTGGCAGAACCGAGCCAGGCCTCGCCCATGGCAGCGGCGTTGGCATCGTTCTCATACTTAACGACCGCATCGGGGCAGTGCTCCTGAATGGCGACCCTCAGCTCGGGCAGGTTAATGGCAATGTTGGCCTTGACCTTGGCATCGCCCGACGCCGGGATGGGACACGGAACGGCCAGGCCGATGCCCGCCACAAAGGCACGCGGAATCTGCGCCTTGGCGACCACCTGGTCGATAGCCTCGGTCACCGCGGCAAAGCCCGCAGCGTCAACGATAGGAGGCGTGGGCACGCTGGCCTTGGCAAGCAGGTTGCCGTCCTCGTCGAACAGGCCCTCCTTAACCGAAGTGCCGCCGACGTCGATGCCGATGTAGTACTGCTTAGGTTCCATGGGAGCCCACCTTTCTCGTTTAAACATTGCCTGTATGGTACCGCTCCCAAGGCAAAAACCTACCAAAAAGGGACAGGTTTATTTTGGCAGGTTTTATCTGGGAAAACGC
>CABSBA010000003.1 GCA_902475825.1 uncultured Collinsella sp.
GACCGTGCCGCAATAGGCGCACTCAAAGCTGCGTTTAGCCTGGTGTGAGTACATAGGGCCGCCGCAGTTTTGGCATTTAATGGCAAACATCTCGTCCATGGATACGTCCTCCTTTGCACAGGGGCTGTCGACATTAAGTATGTCGGGCAGGCAGGTACATGCCCATACCCATGTGGCCCAAAATGGAGCACCCGGTCGGACAAGAAGCCCCACTCGTTAGCTCCAGCAGACCATTGCTGCATTTTCTGAGCATCGGCGCACGGCGCGCCCATGCGAGCTACACTATCCCCTTAATGAGAATGCGAGGAGGTACGCCATGCTATTTGTAAATCGGCTGGTACATACGCTTGTTCCCGGCAGTGAGGACGAGCCGGTCGATACAACTTGTCGCACCAACGCGGGCTTTGCCGCAAGCCTCATCTGCATTGGCCTCAACATCACCCTGTGCCTAGCCAAGGGCATCGCGGGTCTGCTCGCCGGCTCCGTCTCGCTTATCGCCGACGCCTTCAACAACCTCTCCGACGCCTCGAGCAACATCGTGAGCCTGCTCGGATTCCGACTTGCCAGCCGCCCGGCAGACGAAGGCCACCCCTATGGCCACGGCCGCTACGAGTACCTGGCGGGGTTGTTTGTGGCCGTTCTCGTTTGCGCCGTCGGCATCAACCTGGTGCTCGAGTCCGTTACCAAGATCATCAAGCCCTCCCCCACCGCGTATTCGACGCTCTCCATGGCAGCCCTTGTCCTGTCCATGCTCGTCAAGTTCTGGATGGCGGCGTTCAACCGCACGCTGGGCAACCGCATCGACTCGGAGACGCTCATCGCCACGGCGCAGGATTCCAAAAACGACGTCATTGCCTCGGGCTCGGTCTTGGTGGCAGCGCTTATTTCGCAAACGACAGGCTTTGATCTCGATGGCTGGGCGGGCCTGGGCGTGGGCATCTTCATTTGCATCAGCGGCATGGGCCTGGTGCGCGACGCCATCAGCCCGTTGCTGGGGCAAGCGCCCGACCCCAAGCTCGTTCAAGCGATTCGCGACAGGATCATGTCATACCCCCAGGTCTTGGGCACACACGACCTGATGGTGCACGACTACGGCCCCGGCCGCCAGTTTGCCAGCGCACACGTGGAAATGCCCGGCGAGGGCGATGCCTTTGAGCACCACGAGATCCTGGACACCATCGAACACGACATCAAACGCCAGATGGGCATCGACATTACACTGCACTGCGACCCCATCGCAACGACCGGTGACGACCTGCGCGGCTGGGTCAAGCGCGGCGTAGCGCAGATCGACCCCACGCTTTCCATCCACGACCTGCACGAACACGATGGCTTTGTGTCATTTGACCTGGTGCGTCCCGACGGCTTTGACATATCCGACGAGGAGCTGCTGGAGCTCGTCACGCGCATCGTGCACGAGCGCCGGCCCGATGCATCATGCGTCGTTACGTTTGACTCGGGCTTTAGCTCGCCCGACCGTCCGGCAGAGCAGCTGTAATCGACAGCAAAACGGGACGCAGGACCGCCGACCAACGCGCCTATGCGCCCGGTCACGCGATCCTGCGTCCCGTTTTTGTTTGTACCGCTAAGGCTCTAGCCGCTCGACCGCTAGTTTCCCTGCGCGCCCGAAATGCCGTTTTGTAGGGCGTTCCAGGCATTGGTAGCCATATCGCCCAGATTCTGAGCAGTATCGCCGAGGTTTTGGGCTGTATCGCCCAGCTCTTGCGCCTTGTCTCCCAATTCCTGCGCCTTGTTGCTCAGGTCCTCCAGCGTGTTGGAGCTCGAGCTGTCGGTACCGCTTTGGCCACCGGACGAATTGCCATAGCTGTTCTTGTGCGTGAGCTGAATCTCCAGGTTGCCGTTGTCGTTATAGTAAGCATTCGTAACAACCCAGTTGGAATCGATGACGGGCGTTGAGCCATCGTCGGTCAGGATCACGGCGTTCGAAAGGTCGGCTCCGCGCGACTTGAAGAGCTTCTTGGCGTTGGACCAGTACTGTCCCGGGATATCGGTCAGATCGACGGTGCTAGACGAGGCGGACTCGGTTTGCTCGGCAGTGGTATCTGCCGTTGAACTCCCTCGCTTGTTGAGCATGCCCGACACAATGGCGAACACAATCGAGAGGGCAAAGAAGATCGCCAGCACAATGAGGATCTTCTTGATCACACTCGACGAACGCGACGGCGCCTCTTCCTCGTCCTCACCATACTGCGGAATCGATTTGGGATACTCGCGATGGGGCTGGCGCGCATACGGATCGCACGACTCATAACGAGGCTGGGACTGTGCCGTGCGCGGCATATACGTCGTTTGCTGAGGCTGCGGAATGGGATTTTGCGGCAGGTTGTTATAATCGCCTGCCGCCGCATTGCCATACGGGTCCGGCGTCGCATTGCCATACGGATCCTGCGGTGCATAATCAAACGGATCCCGCGGTGTATCGCCATAGCCCATAACTCGTGTGGGTTCGGCGGACGCCTGCGTCGCATCGGGGGCAGCATTGCCGGGGTTCGACACAATGCGGGTCGCATCGGCGCTGCCGCCAGCCTGTGCGGAGCCATATCCGCCCATCACGGTCGTCTTGTCCTGGTCCATGCAACGTTTCCTTTCCGTCGCCTGCAAGCATCAAGTTATCCATGCATTCTACCCGCGCAAAAGCCTATGATGGGCAATGGCCGTCGGTATCTACAAGACATGCGCGGGCCTAAGGATCAAAAAGCCCCGCCGAGCCTGGTGGGCACGGCGGGGCAATCAAGCAGCTATAGGCAGTGGGCTTAGAACAGGCCGGTGATGTTGCCGTCGTTGTCGACGTCAATGTTTTCGGCCGCGGGAACCTTGGGCAGACCAGGCATGGTCAGAACGCTGCCGGTCAGCGCGACCACAAAGTGGGCACCGGCGGAAACCTTGAGCTCGCGCACGGTGATGCGGAAGCCCTCGGGAGCGCCCAGCGCCTTGGCGTTGTCGCTAAAGCTGTACTGCGTCTTGGCGACGCACACCGGCAGGTTGCCAAAGCCGTTCTCGCGCAGCTCGGCGAGCTGGCGTTTGGCAGCCGGCGTAAAGTCGACGCCGTCGGCGCGGTAAACCTTGGTAGCAACGGCCTCGAGGGCATCGGCAACATCGGCGCCGTCCTCGTAGGCAAACTTGAGCTCACTCGGCTGTTCAATCAGGCGCATGACCTCATCGGCCAGCTCGAGCGCGCCCTCGCCGCCCTTGGCCCAGACCTCGGAATGCTTAACGTTAACGCCGAGCTTCTGGCACTCGGACTCGATGAGGGCGAGTTCAGCCTCGGTATCGGTCGGGAAGCGGTTAATGGCGACCACGCAGGGCAGACCGTAGACGTTCTGGATGTTGTCGACGTGACGGAGCAGGTTGGGCATACCGGCCTTGAGCGCCTCAAGGTTCTCCTCGTTGAGATCGGCCTTGGCAACGCCGCCGTTGTACTTAAGTGCACGGGCGGTGGCGACAATCACGACGGCGCTGGGGCGAACGCCCGTCATGCGGCACTTAATGTCGAGGAACTTCTCGGCACCCAAATCGGCGCCAAAGCCTGCCTCGGTAATGGCGACATCGCCAAAGCGCATAGCCATGCGCGTAGCCATGATGGAGTTGCAGCCGTGGGCGATGTTGGCGAAGGGACCGCCGTGGACAAACGCGGGCGTACCCTCGAGCGTCTGCACCAGGTTGGGCTTGAGCGCATCCTTAAGCAGCGCAGCCATGGCGCCCTGAGCCTTGAGGTCGCGGGCGCGGACGGGCTCGCCGGCATAGCTGTAGCCGACGACGATCTCGCCCAAGCGCTCCTTGAGGTCGTTGATACTCGTGGACAGGCACAAGATCGCCATGACCTCGGAGGCAACGGTGATATCGAAGCCGTCCTCGCGCGGCACGCCCTGAGCCTTGCCGCCAATGCCGTCGATAACGTGGCGCAGCTGGCGGTCGTTCATGTCGACAACGCGCTTCCAAGTGATGCGCTTAACGTCGATACCGAGCTGGTTGCCCTGCTGAATATGGTTGTCAAGCATGGCGGCCAGCAGGTTATTGGCGGCACCGATAGCGTGGAAGTCGCCGGTAAAGTGCAGGTTGATATCCTCCATGGGGATGACCTGGGCCCAACCGCCGCCGGCGGCACCGCCCTTTACGCCAAAGACGGGGCCGAGCGAAGGCTCGCGCAGGGCCACAGCGCTCTTGACGCCGCGACGACGCAGGCCGTCGGCCAGACCGATGGTCGTGGTGGTCTTGCCTTCGCCAGCGGGCGTGGGGTTGATGGCGGTCACGAGGACGAGCTTGGCCTGGTGATTGGTCGGCTCGTTAAGCAGCGAATAGTCGACCTTAGCCTTGTCGAAGCCGTACGAAATCAGGTGCTTTACGTCGACACCGGCGTTCTTAGCCACCTCGGTAATGGGCAGCGGCGTGACGGAACGTGCGATTTCGATGTCAGTAGGCATGGGCGGTCCTTTCGTTACCGGATGAGAAAAAGACCAATTCAGCATAGCACGGGCGCGCAATAGTAAAACACCCGTAACCGATGAATGGCGATATGTTTATCCAATGCTCAGCGATAGCCTACAGACCAGCCAAAACAAACCCGCCTCTAAACGGCTGGCTCGATGCCCAAATGTTCAAAGGTGCGAAGCGTTGCCTGACGGCCCTGGGGCGTGCGAATCATCAAACCGCACTGCAGCAGATAGGGCTCGTAGACATCTTCGAGCGTGCCCGGGTCCTCGCCCACCGCGCTGGCAAGGGTCGTCAGGCCCACGGCGCGGCCGGAGAACGTCTTGGCAAGCGTCTCCAAGATGCGAATATCCATCCAGTCCAGACCAAGCTCGTCGATCTCGAAGAACTCGAGTGCCTGACGGCAAATATCGAGCTCGATGGGACCGTTGCCGCGCACCTGCGCATAGTCGCGCACACGCTTGAGCAGACGGTTGGCGAGGCGCGGCGTACCGCGCGAGCGCGAGCCGATCTCGAGCGCGCTGGGATGATCGATCGTCACGCCCAGGATGGTCGCCGAGCGCGTCACGATCTGAGCGAGCTCCTCGACCGTGTAGTAGTCCAGGCGATACGAAATGCCAAAGCGGTCGCGCAGCGGGCCGGTCAGCATTCCCGAGCGGGTCGTTGCCGCCACCAGCGTAAACTTGGGGATATCTAGGCGAATCGAACGTGCGGCCGGGCCTTTGCCGATCACGATATCAAGCGCAAAGTCTTCCATAGCGGGATACAGGACCTCCTCGACCGAGCGGTTAAGGCGGTGGATCTCGTCGATAAACAGCACGTCACCTGGCTGCAAGTTGGTAAGGATAGCCGCCAGGTCGCCGGTACGCGCGATGGCCGGGCCGCTCGTCGTCTTGATCTGAGCGCCCAGCTCGTTGGCGATAACGGTGGCCAGCGTGGTCTTGCCCAGACCCGGAGGGCCCGAAAAGATCACGTGGTCGAGCGTCTCGCCACGGCTCTGTGCCGCCTCGATCAGCACGCGCAGGCTCTGCTTGATATGCTCCTGACCGCAGTAGTCGTCCAGGCGCTGGGGACGCAGGGTACGGTCGACATCGAGGTCTTCGGGCGTCAGCTCCGAGCCCACCATGCGCTCACCGTGCGCCATGGATGCCGCCGGCGAGTTGCCGGGCGTCGCCCACAGATCCTGAGAGTCATCGGCTTCCCACATCACGCATCCATTCCGAGTCGCTTAAGCGCCGCGCCGAGCAGATCCTCGACACGCATATCCTGCCCATCATACCCGCTCAGGGCGACCTCGGTCTCCTGCGGGCTAAAGCCCATGGAAAGGAGCGCCGCGCGGGCGTCATCGATCGCCGAGGGAACGGCGGCGGGAACCGGCATCGCAACCTGACCGGGGATTACGTCGACCGGAACAAAGCCCTTGTCCTTGGCAAAGGTACTCTTGAGCTCCAAGATGAGGCGTTGGGCGGTCTTTTTGCCCACGCCGGGCACCTTGGCCATGCCCTTGTCATCCTCGGCCATTACCAGGGAATACAGCTGTCCCACGGTATAGGTTGAAAGCACGGCAAGCGCCAGGCGCGGACCAACGCCCGAGACGGAAACGAGCCGATCGAACATCGTGCGCTCGTCCTTGGAGGCAAAGCCAAAGAGCGTCATGGCGTCCTCGCGCACCTGCATGCGGGTATAGAGGCAAACCTCACCGCCGGGCGTAGGCAGCGTGGCGGCAGTGCTGCCCGAAATACCGAGCTCAAAGCCCACGCCCGATACATCGACGACGGCCGAGCTCATCGTGGCCTCGACAAGCGTTCCATGGAGCTGGGAGATCATCAGTATCCGGTTCCTCTCTGTTGATAGAACTCGCCGCCGGTAAGCGCCCGGGTGCGGCTTAGGTTAACGTGACAGATGGCGCAGGCCAGCGCATCGGCGGCATGGTCTGGGTGAGGGTCGTGATCGAGCTGCGTGAGCGTACGCACCATGTAGGCAACCTGCCGTTTATCTGCAGCGCCCGTGCCCACCACGGCCTGCTTGATCTGCATGGGCGTGTATTCGCCAATCTCGAGCGCGCATTCCGAAAGCGCCACGAGCGCGGCACCGCGGGCATGCGCCGTGGGGATGGCCGAGCGGACGTTAGCGCCAAAGTAGATGCTCTCGATAGCCGCGGTATCGGGACGGTAGCGTTCGACGACGCCCTTGAGGTCGCGGGCGATATGCGACAGGCGCACCGCGAGCGGGCTGCCCGCGCTGGTCTCGATACAACCGTAGGCACGGCAGCGAACCTCGCCACGTCGCTCCTCGATAATCCCCCAGCCCGTATGGGCCAAACCGGGGTCGATACCCAAAATGACCAAGCCGACCTCCCCTCGTCACAAGCACAGCGCAAGGCAAGGCCCCGCGCATCATTCACGAACGTCTGTTCTAGAATAACACAACGGGGCCAAGACGCTTAGTTGAAGTATCGGGGTTGGAAGCGAATCCCATCCCATAGTTAGTTTTGGCTGAAGAATGGGAACTGCCTCGGGTCAACCGGCGGATGCGGCATCGGCGTGCCCTGGGGCCCACCCTGTGGTCCGCCCTGGCCGCCCATCATCTTGTCGATGGCGTCCTGGACCTCGCCCTCGAACTTTTTCATTCCCTCGTGCAAACGACGCTGACCGTCCTCGGAGCGCAGCTCCTCCATCTGCTCGGGCGAAATACCCAACAGCTCGCCCAGTATGCCCATCATCTCGCCGCGCATACGGTCACTCGTGTCGTCGTCGGCAAAGCGGCGCACCTCGGCGCGTGCCAGCGAATCAACCGTCATGCGCTCCTTACCGTTGAGCCCCAGATCGGACCACGCGAGCATGTACGGCCAGGAGCGCTCGACAAATGAACGGGCCGAGACGATCGGCGCCGTCGGTAGCATGCGGCGGGCGGCCTCGCCCTGGCGCACGAGCATCAGCAGCAGCGAGCAGACCTCGGGCTTGGCGGCGGCCATCGGGATGTCGTCGAAAGGTCGATTGCGGTCTACGTGCGACTCAAGCGCACCATCGACCTCGCCCGGCTCAAGCCCGCCAAGCAGCTGTGCCGCACGATCGAGCATGTCAACCGGACCGGCGAGCGTCGAGAGCGCCTGCGCCAGTACGCGATCCATGCAATCCTCTACCGCGTTGAGCGTCACGAGCTCTTGGGGCACCACGGCCGAGGCGCGGTTGCGCACGCGTGCCACAAACTCGAGCGTCGACAGATACACATCGCCAAAGGGCGCATAATCTCCCTGGTAGCCACCGCAAAGCGCGGGCGCCGCCAGCGCGTACTCGGTCTTGGAAAGCGGGCTCAGCGCCATAGCGCCCAGCTCGAGCGCCGTATCCTCGAGCATCAGGCCCAGCGCACGCGAACGCAGGCGTTCGGCATCGCCCGCCGACACGTCGCGATCGAGCACGCGCGCCGCATCCGGCGCATCGCGCTCGACAGTGCGAATGTGCAAGCGCTCGGCGATTGAGCGAACAGCGGAACAACGGGCGGCCTCGGCCTCCTCCTGCGCCGGCGTAAAGATGCGATTGCGCCCCAGCACCAGGCCAATCACATTACGCGGACCCAAGGCATCGACGGCAAGTGCCGCCAACAGGGACGACGGCAAATCGCCCTCGAGCGCCACCACGGCACGCGACGCACCGCGGGCGCGGGCATTGTCGCGCACGGCAAGCACCAGCGCCTGCCACAGCCACTCCTCGGAGCGAAACTGGGGCAGCTCATGGTCCTCCAGGGCATCGAGCATCACGCCGCGCTGAATCTCCTGAACCAGCAGGCTCTCCTCAGAACACGGCGCCTGGGCCACCACGCGACCGCAGTCGTCGAGCACAAACGAACCGCCGGTATACACCGACTCGTCATAGGCACCGATCGGCGCCATGCAGGCAAACCATACGCTGCGCTTGGACGCGATCTTGCGGTAGGCACCGCTGCGCACGGCGGCGACGGCAGCTGTCTCGCGGTCGGTCATGTCAAACGCGTTGAACTGGAAATAGGCAATGAGGTCGACACCGGTCGGCAGCATTTCGAGCTCGCGGTCCAGGTCAAACACCACGGCGCAGCGCACGCCGTCCACGTCAAACACCGGAGGCGCCCAACGCGCGTCGTTGCTCTCGCCACGTTGCAGGGCGATGCTTGTGCGCGCGGGCACCACGCGACCGTCTTTGAGCATCATATAGTCAAGCAGGGGCTGGCCCTCAAACGAAACCGCAGCGGGCACGATGCAGATCATATCGAGCTCTTGGATGCGCTCAGCAACGCCCGTCAGACCCGTCAGCATATCGTGCTCAAAATCGGCAGCGCCCACCAGGCCACCGGGCATGGCGCCCATAAAGAGTGGAGCCGGAACGCACAGCATGCGCGCGCCGCGCTCATGAGCCAGGCGAGCCTGGTCCTCGATGCGGCCGCAGATGCCCTCAATATCACCCAGGCGCATATCGATCTGTGCAAGTGCGAGCTTCATGGCTCAGCCCTTTCCGTCGTAAACCATCGTTGTCGTAGTAAAAGCGCCGGCCGCATGATGCAGTCGGCGCTCGCATGTGCATATGCTAGCTATGATACCCCGAGCGGGGGCGCGCTCCTAGAACGTCGCGGACCACAGCCCATGCAGGTTGCAGTAGGCATAGACGGTACCGGTCTTGGAACCGCCAGCGAAAAACGTCGTGGGCTTCATGCCGGGCTCAAGGTAATGGATCTCCAGGCGGCCCTCGGCCTCAAGCGCGATCCACTCGATGTAGTGCTCGGGCAGCATGGGGTGCTCCGTCGAGCCCACGCGCGCACGAATAACGTGGCCGTCGCGCTCGATCTCGACAACAGGCACGTGCTTCTCGTGCGCCGCATCCTCGGTGTTTGCCGTCAGCTCCGTGCAGCCGGCAGGGGTCGCAACGCCGTCGCCAAGGGCGGCAATGAGCTTGCCGTCGGAGTCCTTAAAGAATTTCGCCATAATGTTCTCCTTTGCTGATGTGCCGATGTTCTCGATGGTTCTTATGCCCAAAGGCAGGCGAACCATCCACGGCATGGCAAATGAACACATAACGGGCGGGAACGGTGGGGCGGCGCGTACTATCCGCCCCGGCAACCCCATCCCGCGCGCGGTTAGCGACCGTCGCCGCCGAGCAGCGCCAGAACATCCTCGCGGGTAAACAGCGCCGACGAGATACCATCGCCGCCGAGCACACTGTTGACCAGATCACGCTTGGACTCCTGCATCTGCATAATGCGTTCCTCGATCGTGTCCTTGGCGATGAGCTTGTACACGGTCACGGTGTGCTGCTGGCCAATGCGGTGGGCACGGTCGGTCGCCTGGTCCTGCGCCGCCACGTTCCACCACGGGTCGTAGTGGATGACCACGTCGGCAGCCGTCAAATTAAGGCCCACGCCGCCCGCCTTGAGCGAAATCAAGAACACCGGCGCCTCGCCCGCCTGGAACTGCGCAACCATCTTGGCGCGACTCTCTTTAGAAGATGCGCCCGTGAGCTTAAGGAAGGCGATGTCCTCCTTGGCCAGGCGCTTGCCGATGATATCGAGCATGCCCGTAAACTGGCTGAACAGCAAGATGCGATGACCGCCGTCGAGCGCGCCATGGACGAGCTCCATACACGTATCGAGCTTGGCGCTTCCCGCCTTGTAGTCCGCATAGTGCAGATGCGGATCGCAACAGATCTGGCGCAGCTTGGTGAGCTCGGCAAGCACCTTGAGCTTGTCTTTCTTAAACTCCCCGGCCTCGCGGTGCTGCACTTGCTGGGCAATGCGGTCCTGGTTGGCCAGGTAGAGCTTGCGCTGCTCGCCGGTAAGCTGCGCCATCACCGTATCCTCGATCTTCTCGGGCAGATCGGCCACCACATCTTCCTTGACGCGACGCAGCACAAACGGCGACACGAGCGCCTGCAGACGAGCGGCGCTGTCACCCTCGGTATGTTCGACGGGACCCTCAAAGCGCTTGGCAAATGAGTCGCGCGTGCCCAGAAGGCCCGGCATCAAAAAGTCGAAGATGCTCCAGAGCTCGGACAGACGGTTTTCGATGGGTGTGCCCGTCAAGGCAAAGCGCACGCCGGCCGGCAGGCGCTTGGCAGCGCGGGCCACCTGGGTGAGCGGGTTTTTAATGTACTGGGCCTCGTCGAGCACCACGCGGGCAAAGTTCTGCTCGACGTATTCGTCGATGTCGCGGCGCATGAGATCATACGACGTCACCACCACGTTGTGCTCGGCGGCACCGGCAATTTGAACGCGACGCTGGGCCTTGGCGCCCACGATGGCGCACACATCAATCGAGGGGGCAAAGCGCTCCAACTCGGCAGCCCAGTTGTACACGAGCGACGCGGGACATACCACGAGCGTGGGCTTGGTATCCCCCGCCTCCACGCGCGCCAGAATGTGCGCGATCATCTGCAGCGTTTTGCCCAGGCCCATATCGTCGGCCAAGATGCCGCCAAGGCCCAAGTGCTCAAGCGAGCCGAGCCACTGATAGCCGTCGACCTGGTAGCCACGCAGTGTGGCCTTGAGCGAGGCGGGCACCGTAAAGTCCATCTTGCCGAGCGTGTCCAGGCGCTCGACGGTGCGGCGGAATGCGGCGTCGCGATCGGCTTCGAGCGAGGGCGTGCGCGCGAGCATGCTATCGACAAAAAGGGTGCTCGACGCGGGAAGCGACACGCCGTCGAGCAGGTCGACGGCATCGACGCCCAGGTCCTCGGCAAGACCAAACGCGGCGCGAGCTCCCTCATCCAGGCGCACAATGTCGCCGGATGTAAGGCGAGCAAACGTCTGGTGGCGCTTATACGAATCGAGATAGATGGCAAGGTCGGCCGCCGAAAGGCCGCTCGCACCCAGCTCGACGTCGAGCAGGTTGCTCTTGACGGTGGCGCGCACCGAGAGTTTGGGCGCAGGGCGTACCGAGATCTGGCGCAGGCGATCGCTGAGCATGACCTCGCCCAGCTCGGACAAAGCCGCCAGCCCCTCGGTCAGCAGGCAGAACAGGCGAGCGTCATCGCGCTCCTCAAATGCCAGGCCGCCCTCGTAGAAATCGAAGTACAGGGCAGCCGTGTCCATAACGCGAAACTCCGCCACCGTATCGCGGGGCGGAACGCCGGGGCGTTGCTCTTCGAAAGGACTGCCCGGAGCACCAAGACTAAAGAGATCTGCCGACCAATCGCCGTAGGCCACCGTAATCTTGCAGGTCACAAGACCATCGTCGACGCCAATCGCCATGGCAAAACTCGGCTCGGGCGCCACGGTATCGAGCGCGGCGGGAGCGGTCAGGTCGGTGTAGTCGCGCAAGATCGGCAGCGCCATGCGGCAGAACTCACCCACCTGGTCGGCGGCGATATGGACCGGCGTGCGGCAGGGCAACAAGTGCGATAGGAACGGCGCCGCATGTTGGGCAAACGCCGTGTCGGTACGGCGCGCGCGGCGCGTATCGACCAGATAGGCTGCGTCACCAGTGACAAAGCAGTACGTATCGGCCGGCAAGCGCAAGTCGTAGCTGCCCCCGGCTGCCGGGGTAATCTTGGCGGCAAGGAGCGGCGGGCGCTTGGCCGGGACTTCGCCCTCCCCCTGCGGCGACGGCTCGACCGCCACCTCGTAGGCGCGATGCGTCGTCGTCCCCCGCGACCAAGCAGGCTCAAAGGACAGGGTCCTGCCACGCAGCAGGTCCAGCACGGACACGACGGAATATTCGGATACCGGCAACTGACGCTCGGCAACAAAACCGCTGCGGGCAAAGTCATACGATGCCGAGCGCGAGCTCGTAATATCACCTAGGTAGGCGACCGTCATTGCGACAAAGTCGAGCAGCTTTGTCGACACGTCATCGAAAGCCTCGGGCACATGGACAAACGTAAGCTTCTTGCCATAGGAGAACGTACCGCCGCGCACATAGGCATCGGCCATGCCGTCGATATCCTTAACCACGTAGGACACCGAACCGCTACGAATACGAAACTCGAGCGCCCAGTTAAAGCGATCGGCAAACAGCGGATTGTAGTACGGCACCAGCGAGGGCTCCAGCACCGCTTTGGGCGCATCGGGGTCAATGGTGCCGGCGAGCTTGCGACGCATGGCCGCGAGCTCGTCCATGCGCGCGTCCGAAAGATCGGAAAGCGCTGCCACAAGGCTCGGGCTCGTGGGGACGGGCGCCGGGAAGGGAAAGTTGGGGTTGACCGAAGATGCGCTGGGCGCGGGGCGCGCGGGCTGCTTGGACTGTGCGGGCGGTACCGTAAACGTGCGGACCGGTGTGCGCAAACCCTCGACGGGCTCGGCGCCGCTGGCATCCAGATAAGCCAACGCCGTGGCGATGGCGTGCTTGCACATGCCGGAATAGCGGAAGGCAGCGGGGCAATCGCAGTCGTAGTCGACAACCTCGTGCTCGTCCATATCGAGCGCCACGCGCGTCTTGTACAGGTCGCCGCGCGAGCCGCGCACCGTGCCCTCGATAGTCACATTTTTGGAGAAGCGCGAGCCGGAGTCCTCAAACGACAGCACGGCGCCGTTGAGCATGAGCGAACGCCCCTTCATAAAGGTGCTGCTAAGCGCCGCCTCCTTGCGAAGCGCCTGCACAAACGTCCCCTGCGTCATCACTTCCTCCAATCTCGCGCAGACCAGCAAGGTCGCCCTTAGATCACCGTCACGCGGCCTTGGTTACCCACGATGGCCTTGGCCTCTGCCAGCAGCGGAATCGAGCGTGCGTTGACCTTGGCCGGCACCTCGGCACGCAGTACGCGCCCGTCCACCTGCTCGATAAAGATCTCCACGCGGTCGCCGCCCGGGTTGGCGGTAAGCACCGTGGCAAGACGCGCCATATTGCCCTGGCTAAAGCGGCTGTTGGGCACCATGACCTCAAACACCTTGGGCTTGTTGTTCTCCTCGTTAAGCTCAAGCGGCACGATCTCCTGCGCGATGATCTGGTCGCCGCGGTCCGAACGCTCGAGCTTGCCCTTAATGCGAACAAACGCATCAGACAGCTGCGCACCGGTCTCGGGATCGACCTCGCCGTACAGGTATCCCTCGGCCTCTTTGTAGGTCTTGGGGAACACCACGACCGTGGCTTCGCCTTCCATGTCCTCGAGCTGCACAATGCCCATGGGGTCGCCGTTTTTGGTCACGCGCTTGGACACGCTCGAGACCATGCCGGCCCACCACAGCGCCTTGCCCTCGGGAATCTCCTGGTTGATGGTACCGCCCGTGGGGTTTTGTACCTCGTAGCCGGTATCGATCTGCGAGAACGAGAAGTCGCGTGCCTTGGCTAGTGCATACTCAAACGGGCGCAGCGGGTGGTCCGAGACATAGATGCCCAGAACCTCCTTCTCCTGGCTCAGCTTAAGGTGGCGGTCCCACTCCTGGCCATCCGGATCGGGCACGCTCACCTCAAAGCCCGAGCCCTCAACGTCGCCAAACATATCGAAGAACGACGTCTGGCCGCTCGCGCGATCTTTCTGGCGCTTTACCGCGGCATCGATGATGTTCTCAGGGTTGTTCTTGTCCACAAAGTGCATCATCTGGCGACGCGGATACCCCGTGGAGTCGAAAGCACCTGCCTTGATGAGCGATTCGATCACGCGACGGTTAGCCTGGCTCGAGTCCACGCGCTCGACAAAGTCGTGCAGCGTCTTAAACGGGCCGCCCGCCTCGCGCTCGGCGATAATCGCCTGCGCCACGCCGGTGCCCACACCGCGGATGCCGGCCAGACCAAAGCGCACGCCCTCCTTGGTAGCGGTGAACTCGGTACCGGACTCGTTGACATCTGGCGACAGCACGGGGATGCCGTCGTGACGGCACGCCGAGACGTAGTGAACGATCTTGTCGGTCTTGCCCGTATAGGACGTCAGAACGGCCGCCATGTACTCGTGCGGATAGTGCGCCTTGAGCCATGCCGTCTGCATAACCAGAATGGCGTAGCCGGCGGAGTGCGACTTGTTGAAGGCGTAGGATGCGAACTCGAGAACATCGTCCCAAATCTTCTGGGCGACCTCGCGCGTGTAGTTGTTCTTGATAGCGCCGTTCATCCAGTGGTCGTAGGTGGTCTCGTCCGAGCCATCCTCCCAGTGGAGCACCGTCGACGTGAGCAGCTTGATCTTTTTCTTAGCCACGGGCTTACGGATACGCGAGTCCGATTCGCCCTTGGAGAAGCCGCACATCTCGACGGAGATGAGCATAACCTGCTCCTGGTAGACCATGGTGCCGTAGGTTTCGCCCAGGATGTCGTCCAGGCGGTCGTCGTAGGAGACCGCCGGCTCCTTGCCGTTCATACGGTTGATGTAGGACGAAACCATGCCGGCGCCCAGCGGGCCCGGGCGGTATAGAGCGATCAATGCCACGACGTGCTTGTACTCGGTGGGCTTCATGTTCTTGATCGTGGCCGTCATGCCGGCGGACTCGACCTGGAAGACGCCGGCGGTGTGACCGGAGCCCATGAGCTTAAAGATCTCGGGATCGTCAAAGGGAATCTCTTCCTCTTTGATGTCGATGCCGAAGTTCTTTTTGATGTTTGCCTTGGCCTTGGAGATAACCGTCAGCGTGCGCAGGCCCAGGAAGTCCATCTTGAGCAGGCCCATGTCGGCAACGGTATGACCCTCGTACTGGGTAATCTCGACGCCGCCCTTGGTATCGAGCTTGGTGGGCACATGCTCGTTGACGGGATCGCGGCAGATCAGGACGGCGCACGCGTGCACGCCCTCGCCACGGGTGAGGCCCTCGATCGAGAGCGCCGTGTCGATGATGCGGCGGGCGTCGTCATCCTTTTTATAGGCCTCGGCAAAGTCGGGGTTAAACAAATCCTCTTTGCCGGGTTGCTTTTCGAGCACCTGCTTGAGCTTGACCTTGGGGTCGCTCGAGACCATCTTGGACAGGCGCTGGCCCATGTAGACCGGATAGTCCAGCACGCGCGCGGCGTCGTTGATGGCCTGCTTGGCCTTAATGGTCGAGTAGGTGATGACGTGGGTGACCTTCTCGGGGCCGTAGAGCTGGCGAACGTGCTCCACGACCTCGAGGCGCCGCTCATCGTCGAAGTCCATATCGATATCGGGCATCTCGGTACGCTGCGGGGACAGGAACCTCTCGAACATCAGGCCGTTCTCGAGCGGGTCGAACGCGGTGATGTTCATGGCGTAGGCGACGATAGCGCCGGCGGCCGAGCCACGGCCGGGACCGACGCCGATGCCGTTGTCCTTGGCCCATTGCACGTACTCGGCGACGATCAAAAAGTAGGCGGCAAAGCCCTTGTCGCAGATGACCTTGTATTCGTACTCAAAGCGCTCTTTGATGTTGACGCCACAGATCTCGCGCGTGGCCCAGTCGTCACCGTAGTGTTGGCGCAGGCCCTTCTCGCACTCGCGGCGGAACTGGCTCTCGTGCGTCTCGCCGGGATCGAGCAACGGGAAGCGCGGCAGGATGATGGAATCCCAGTCCAGCTCCACATAGCACTTGTCGGCAATCTCGAGCGTGTTGTCGCAGGCCTCGGGGCAATACGGGAACATCGCCCGCATCTCCTCCTCGGTCTTCATGTAAAACTCCGAGCCGGTCATGCGCATGCGGTTGGGGTCGTCGACCTTGGCGTTCATGCCAATGCACATGATGACGTCCTGCACGGGCGCGTCCTCGCGGCGCAGGTAGTGGAAGTCGTTGGTGGCGATGACCTTGACGCCCACCTGCTTGGCAATATCGATGAGCGTGCGGTCCATCTGCTCGTCGGTCAGGCCGTTGTCGGTGGTGATGCCGTGTTCCTGGATCTCGATATAAAAGTCGCCGGGATCGAAGGTGTCACGGAAGGTCTCGGCCCACTTGATGGCGCCTTCCATGTCGCCGCGGTCGATGTATTTGGGGATGATGCCCGCGATGCAGGCGCTGGTGCAGATCATGCCCTTGGCATGGCGACGCAGGTTGTCGAGCGTCACGCGCGGCTTGTAGTAAAAGCCCTGCACAGCGGCCTCGGAGACCGTCTGCATCAAGTTGACGTAGCCCTCCTGGTCCTTGGCCAGAAGAATCATGTGGTAGAGCTCGGGCTTATGGTCGCGGGCGAGCGTCTCGTCCGGCGTAAAGTAGACCTCGCAGCCAAAGATGGGTTTGATGACCAGGGGCGGCTTGAGCTCGTCGATGTTGCCCTTCTCGTCCCACATGGCCATGTCCTTCACATACTGGGCATGCTCGCGCGGGTTTTCCTCGGGATCGGGCTCCACCAGCTCGTCGCGGCGGTCCTTTTCCAAGAAGGCCTTGTCGTGACTCCAGGTTTTGTACTCGGGCGTGTTGTGGTTAACGGCGTCGCAGGCCAGCGCCAGGTCGGGCACGCCATACATGTAGCCGTGGTCGGTAATGGCCACGGCGGGCATGCCAAGCTCAACGGCACGGTTGACCATATCCTGGATACGGGTTGCGCCGTCGAGCATGGAGAAAACAGTGTGATTGTGCAGATGGACGAATGCCATGTAATGAGCTCCGATGCGGGTTCGTGATCTTAGGGTTACGATTCTACCGCACGGCGCGGACGGCGCCCGAACCTAGCCCAAACCCACACGGCTCCTCTTGCAGTTGCGGTGAAATGCGGACTGTTTGGCGGCTTTTTTGACCAAAACAGTCCGTATTCCACCGCAAGTTATCTGAGAGCTAAAGGTTGTAGATGACTACTTGGGGCTCGGCGGGTTCGACGCAGATGGTTGGATTCGCCTGCTCCACGCGGACGAACTTGACGGTCACGGCCTCAAAGCCCGCCTTGTGCAGAACGTCGGCGTAAACGCGCGCCTGCAAGGCGTGTTTCTCGAGCAGCTGCTCCGGCGTCTCGTCCGGCGTGCCACCCGTCTTGTAGTCGATGACCAGTACGCGCGACGGATCCGCCGGGTCGGTTGCCAAGGCATCGATGGCGCCCTCGGCATAAGCACCGTAGCGGGCGATGTCCTTGTCATCGCAGCCCAGCGAGAAGAACGGCACCTCGGCACGGACACACGGCCAGGCAAGAAGCTCGGCACGGACCGCCGACCTGAGCCAGCGATTCAGGGCGACATCGAAGCGTCCGCGCTGCTCCGGCGTCAAGCACCACAGGCGCGCCAGCGCATCGGCACGCTCAGCGGGCAGCGCATCGGCACCCATCTCGATGAGCCACTGGCAGGCGGCGTGGAAGGCCGAGCCCAGCGCCATGGGATTGCCGGCGGGCTCGACAGCAGCCACGTCCGCATCCGTCATCTCCGAGCCATCCGACTCCGCATCATCGCCAGCCTCGTCCATGGGCACATGTGCCTCGGCGGCACGGTCCTCGGACTCGGCATGCAGCGCCGCGGCGATTGACGAGTAGCTATACGAATCACGCATCGGATACGGACAGATGCCCATGCGCACGCCCACTGCCTGGGGATACACAAGCTCAAACGAATCAGGCTTGGGGTCGGCAGGACCGGGCACAGTTGAGCGCGCAGCATTATCAGCGACATCGACATCGCCGCGAACAAGCCTGCCCTCGGCATCCAGCGAAGCGTTAGCCTCAAACGCCTGCTCACCAAACGTAAAGTCCGCCAGCGAGATGAGCTCGTAATCGCCCGGCTTGGAGTTGTCGAACACCAAACGGTCGCTATCGAGCTGCGGCATGTCCAGACTGTCAGTCGGCAGGATGCGGCGCAGCACGTCGTAGGTCAGATCGGTCTCGACGTCGAAGGTCGGCGCCGTCACCTTGCCTCGGCTCACACCGGCATCCATCGCCAAGATCACCAGCTCGCGCGCTCGCGTCATGGCGACATAGAGCAGACGAGCCCGCTCCTCGAGCGAAAGCTGCAGGTCGTCGTTGCGCAGGCGGGCAAATGCCTCGGCGGGAGAGCCCGTCGCGCATACGTCCTCCATAAGCTCTGGCGGCAGCCACAGCGACGCGCCCTTGCCCTTAAACGCGTGTTCAAACTGCTTTTTGACGTCATCGCCCTTCACGAAGGTTCCGTCGGCAAGCTTAACGCCATCGAAGCGCGCCGGCAGCGCCACGACTTGCGCTCCGCCCTCGACGCGACCCATCTGTGCCGCACCGGACGATTTGCGCACGCCAAAACACTCGGCAACCGCCACGACCGGATACTCCAGGCCCTTGGACGCATGCACGGTCATGATGCGCACTGCGCCGTCGCCCTCCTCGTTGAGGGCGCCCGGGGCCTCCTTGCCCGCCAAGAAGCGGTCGAAGGCGAGCGCGATGGAGCGCGGAGAATTGCCGAGCTCGGCCTCTGCCTCGGCCACGGCGTCGAGCGCCTTGAGCACGTTGGCGGCAATGGCCTTGCCCTCGGAGCCGCGCTGCGCCAGACGCACGAACCAGCCGGAGGCATTGACCACATCGCGCGCGATGGCGGCGAACGAATCGCGTCCCACGCGACGAAGCGCGTAGCGCAGCACCTCGCGGGCACGCGTCACGAGCGGCAGGCTCTGCAAACCCGGCACATCGGAATCGCTCATGATGCCCGCATCGATGTTGCGACGCGACGTCTCGCCCGTCTGCTCGTCGAGTTTGGTCGCCAGCGCCAGGAACTCCTGGGCGCCGAGTGCAAACATCGGCGAGGCCAGCAGCGGCATAAGACCCTGCGCCGTATCGGCCGGATTGGCAAGCGCGCACACCAGGGCGCGCACCGTCTGCACCTCGGCAGCTTGGGCAAAGACTGAGCCGCCCGCGATGACGCAGTCGAGCCCCTGGTCACGGAAGGCCTGTGCGTAGACGTCGGCATTGGTCATGCGACCCAGCAGCAACACCATATCGCCCTGGGGCTGCCCCGCTTTGACGAGCGCTTGGAACCGCTCTGCAATCGCACGAGCTTTCGCCTGCGTTCGCTCCTGCGTGCTACCACCGGCAACGAAGATCGCCTGGCGGCGCGAAGCCTTTGTCTTGAGCTTGTCCTCGCGATCGTCACTCGGCTCAAGATCCAAGAACCCCTGCATCAAACCACCGGTGTCGCCGTCAAAGACGCGCGCCACGTAGCGCAGCACCTCGTCGTGGCTGCGGAAGTTGCGGACAAGCTTGACGAGTTCGCCGGCGGGGGCATCGGATGCGACAGCCGTCTCGGGCGCAGCAGAGGAGCCCACCTTGCGCTCCTGGCGACGAAACACCTCAACCTCGGCGCCACGGAAGCGATAGATCGACTGCTGCGCATCGCCCACGGTGCACAGCGCGCGCTCCCCCGCGCCCGTCAGGTAACGGATCAAATCGACCTGCATCTGGTCGGTATCCTGGAACTCATCGATCATGACCATCTTAAAGCGGCCCTCATAGGCTGCTCGGATGGCGGGATAATCGTGCAGCGCCTCGTACGCCATGCGCAACAGATCGTTATTGTCGAGCGCGGACTGGCCGGCCTTGAGCGCGCGGTACTCCGCCTCCACAGCACGAGCAAGCCCCACCAGCGCATCGAGCGCCGGGCCGCCGCAGGCAAGCACGATATTGATAAACGCATCGGCCGCCTCGGCCTTGAGTAGCTCCACCTGCTCCTTAGGAAACGCCTTGCTCGCCCGAGGCATGTTGCACGACATCATGAGTCGCGCCGTATCCTCCATGGTTTTGCCGCTCGCCTCAAACGCGTCGATGGCGTCGAGTGCCACCTGCGCTTTCTCGGTCGTGGCCTTGCTTGTGCCCAACGCCGCACGATAAGCATCGGCAAGCGCCGAGGTGTCGGCCTGGCCACGCGCAACGCGCACATCGTCCATGCCGCCCGGCAGCTGGCTCGATAGCTCCAACAGGTCGCGCACCAGGCCTTTGATGGTGGTACCGGCGCCAAACGTCCCGCCCTCGCCCGCCATGGGATACCAGGCGTAGAGGGCCTTAAGCGAAGCGGCGAGCTCGGGCGCGGCATCGGGCGCCGTCGCGCGCCCCAGCACATGCTCGACAGCCTGATCCATAAGCTCATCGGTATCGGTGAGCACCGTGAACTCGGGATCGATGCCCAGCTCCAGCGCGTGCGCGCGCAGGATGCGCGAGCACATGCCGTGGATGGTCGAGATCCAAGCGTCGTCGACGGTCAGGGCCTCCTCGTCCATCCCCTCTTCGATAAGCGCGCGGCGCACGCGGTCGCGAATCTCGGCCGCGGCGTCTTTGGTAAAGGTAATGGCGAGCACCTGGTCCAGATGCTCGACAAACGGACCGGATTCGGGCGAGAGCGCGTAGACGATGCGGCGCGTAAGGGTAAAGGTCTTGCCCGAGCCGGCACCTGCCGAGACAAACAGCGGGCGGTCGAGCGTTTTGACGACTTGCAGCTGTTGCGGCATCAAAGTCGAAAGATCCATGGTCTACACGTCCCTCCTTACAAACGTTCCTTCGTGGTTATACGAGCAGCGCGCATGCGCGGCCTGAGCCGACGTCGGGTCGACGGCAGCAACGTTGCCTGCCTCGAGCTCGCACAGGCGCTCGGCGATGCCGGCCTCCACGCAGTCGAGCAGCGCATCGAAGTCCATGTTGCCGCCCTCGCCCGGAAAGCCCTTCTTGAGGCCCGGGATGCGACCGTCGCCGCACTCTTCCTCGAGTAACTCGGCACTTGCGGCACCACGCAGCGCGGGCTTGCCGCCCTTGGTCGAAAAGTAGAGCGCAGCGCGGGTATCTAGGCCCAGCGCCCGACGCATGGCTTGGGCGTAGATGAGCGTTTGGGTATGCGGCGGCAACCAGCGCGGATCGTCGATGGGCGCCTCGCCCGACTCCTCGTCGCGCACCGTGGGGTCGGCGAGCTTAAACTCCTCGACACCCGAACGATGCTTGTAGTCGATTACCACGGCACGGTTCTCGGCATCCACATCCACGCGGTCGATGCGCCCGCCGAGCGGCCAACCGGCATACTCGACCTGGAGCTCGTTGAACGCAAACTCCAGGTAGCGCGGAGCAAAGGGGGTGAGCGCCTCGGACTCGTAGGCAAGCACACCCTCCAGTTGGGGCAAAATCTCGGCCACCTGGCGCTCCTCCACAGGAGAGAGCGGCACCAGCGGGCCCTCGGTACCGCGCTTGCCGGCGTGCTCGGCCAAGGTCTCGTCAAAGACCTCGTGTAGCAGCTCCTGCGCGCGCGGCAGATTCATGGGCGTCACGCGCTCCATGCCCTCCTGCGGAAGACGCGCATGCAAGCGCTCCAGCACGTCATGGACAAAGTTGCCCTTCTCCATGTTGCCAAAGCCCGCATCGATGGACTGAGGTTTGACGCGATACGAGACGAACCAGCACAGCGGGCAGGTGGAATAGGCCTCGATCTGCGAAGCGGACGTCAGGCGCGGCACGAGCGGCGCGCCCTCGCCCTCGCCATCGCGACGGCGCAGGACCAAATACGGCACGGCCTCGGCACTCAGATGCTGAGGGGCTTCACAGGTCACGCGCTCGCGCTTGAGACCTTCGCCTGCCGCGGGATCGAAGTCCCTTACGATATCGCCCTCACCCACGCACTTCGCCTTGTCGGCGCCAGTGGCCTTAGCATCGTCAGTGGCCTTGTCGGCGTCAGCGGCCTTAGCAGCTTCAGCGGCCTCGGCATGCGCCCGCAACTCGGTCCACACGGCAGCCGGATAGCACTCGCGCGCCTGGCGATCGTGCGTCACGCGCGCAAGCGCAACCGGGCCGCGTGCCGCCTGCATCGCGTGGCCAAAGCGCACGCGCAGCAAGGCCGCGGGCTCAAGCGTCACGCCCTCGCGACCAAGGCTCGCCGCCAGCGTGGCCAGCGGTCCCTCCTCGTGCGAGAGCGGATAGCTGTCCAGATCAACATCGGCAAACAGCACGGCATCGTAGCTGCCGGGGCGCAGAGCCGCCGCGTCGGCAAGCGAAGCAAAACGAACCTGAGCACGTGGCGCACGGTCAACCTCGTGGGTCTCGTAATCGTAGGCGGTGCTACGCTTGTCCACCCTGGTGCGAATGCCATCGAGCACGGGCACGGTTGCAGCCTGCGACACGTCGAGCGCGCGGGCGCCATTCATAAGGATGTCGATGGCGTGGCGCAGCAGGGCCACCTCCGCCTGGCGACGGGCTTGGCCATCCAAGCTGCCCAGCGAGCGATCGGGCAACGCCTCGGCAACGGCAAGCATGGCCTTGAGCGCCGTCACGGGCTTGTCACGCCACAGCGCCTGGAACACGTCCGAGACCACGCACAGTACGTTCTTAAACCAGTTATCGTCGCTCGCCGCCTTGCGCGCGCCCCTCACCTGGCCCTGAACGCTCTGCAGCAGGCTCTTAACGCCCGCGGTAGTCTTGCTGCGCGAAAGACGCATATTCTTATCGAAGGTACGGGCATTGACGGCATCAGCGCCCGAAAGCGGACTGTAGATCCAGTCGGTAAGCTCCGGCGCGGGCCACCACTCGGTCTTTGACGCCATGCCCTCATCGGCGGCCTTCATGCGCTCGATCAGGCCGGCAAGCGCCGCAAGCTGCCTGCCCGCAATGGATTGGGAAAACGCCGTGAACTCAACTGTCTCGGCAGCAATATGACGAGCCGCCAGACGAGAGGCGAGCTCACCGAACAGCTGGGGTGCCCGGGCAGAAACAACGAGCACGCGCACGGGGTCGGCGGGCGTTGCAGTAGTTTTATCGGCCTTGGACTCCTTGTGCGATTTCACCAACTTATCGATGGCGTCCGCATAAGCATGGGCACGGGCATGGGGGCCGGCGACCTCAATAAAGGCAGGCTGAGCGGCGGTCCCGCAAGCGGCATCAGACGCGACGGCGTCCTCCTCCAGCGGCGCGGCCTCAAACAGCACACCGCGGGCATCAAATGCCGCGGCAAGCTCCTCGCGCATCGCCGCCTGCTCGCGGGCAAGCAGCACGACGACCTCTCCCCCATTGTTCGCCACGGCAGATAGCAGCTCGAGCAGGCCGTGCGTAAACGACGTGACACCGCGCACGCATACGGCGCGGGTGCACGCCGGCAGGTTATCGGCCAGGGCACCGGCTATAATGTCAGCTGCCTCGCAGGGCTCGACCATATCTCGACGGTCCAAACCGCCCGCGTAGGCACGCAAAAGCTCGAACACACGAGCCTCGGCATCGCTTTTTGGCTCAGGCTGGCAATTGTTGCCACGGCATCGCTCAGCCGTCGTCCCCGCCACACCCGGTAGCACGTCGCGGGCCATGCGCGCAAGCATGCGCACCGTGCCCTGGCTGCGCGAAAGCGGCTGCAAATCGGCATCGTCGAGACGCGTTACCATGTCCGAGAACAGCATCTGGCGTTGCAGGTTGTCGACGAAACCGCGCCCGTCGCCCAAAAGCTCCCAAAGCGAGCGAAGCCACGACGTAGGCGTCTTGTAGTCGATACCCAGTGAAACACCGGCTTCCGCCGCGTCATGACGGCACAGGTCGAGCTCGGCAAACGTTGGCGCCAGCAGCACGGCACGCCCGTGGCGAGCAATAAGGTCGGCAAGCAGCGACGACTCGGCATCGCTCAAATCCGTGCCGGCATTGGTGGTATAGATTCGAACAGGCATGGTCCTCCGCTCAAACTGTTCGCAATAATCAATGTATCCATCCTACCCGCCCAAGCGGACAGATTTGCCCCACGCCAACAGATTTGATCCCCTGGGGACGGAGGAAAACGGATCA
>CABSBA010000004.1 GCA_902475825.1 uncultured Collinsella sp.
CAGGCCCGTGCCCTTGAGATCAATAGTGCCGTTCACCGTAATGGTCGAGGACTGCAAGCCGTTAAGGTTGTTTTCGGTAACGCCGTCAACCATCGAGTAGTGGCCGCTGGTTTGCCAGGTGATCGCCAGCTTTGCGAAATCATCGATACTTGCCAGCGCAAATGCATCGCCAGTTTTTACGAGCTTAGAGCTAAAGTTCCACTGGTGCGCGTCGTTGATGGAGATGAGGTTCTCACTCAACGGGTTGCCCAAGCGAATGACTTGGCCGTAGCTGTACACGTCATCGATCTTGACGGGCGTAGAGGGGCGCTTATATTGCCATTTCATGGTATCGCCTGCGGCGGTGCCGCTATCGCTTCCGCTACCGGCGGCAAAAATCAGCGAGTTGAAGTTCTCATAAATCAGTTGCGCGGTGTGATCATTTTCCACGAAGGTGGCATCCGATAGGTCGGTGATACCGCTGAACTTGACGATGCCGAGCCACGACGACCCAACGACTCCGGCAAAGCCGCCGTTTGTGCCGCCGATGGCAGCGCCGCTGGCGGTTTTGACCTTCAGGCCACGCACTTCTAGAACGTTGTTTGTGTCCACGACACCCACGGCGCCGCCGTATTTGCCATTTGCACTGGCGTAGCCCGAGGTTGAGCATGTCACTGTTGCATCACTGATGACCACGGCGGACACGTTAGCACTCCCGCCGCCTTCGCCAAGGTAGCCTACTAGGCCGCCTGCGTAGGTGAGTTTGCCGTTGGAGCCCACGCCGAACGACACCGCAGTATCACCCTGCACCGTAAAGGCATGCAGCGCGTCGCCGTTCTTCTTCCCCCACAGCTTACCCACCAAGCCGCCGTAGTTGCCGTGCTTGTTGTCATCCTTGCCATTTTGCAGCGTGCTTGTATACGAACCGCCATTGACGGTCACGTCGCCGTTCGAGATGTCGAGCACGCCGAACAGTCCGCCGGCAGAAGGGGCAGTGCTCGTGTTGGACACACTGAGCGCCACGCCCTTGCCAAAGTCGAAGATGCCGCTGTTGATGGTGAATGCGTCGGCAAACGAGGCGTCGCCGATAAGGCCACCTGCATACGTCCCGGCAGATGACGATCCAACCGCATACGCGGGCTTGATGGCAATGGCCTTGCCCGAGGCGTCTTTTCCGCTGTTATCCTTGCCCACGGTGAGCGTGAGCTTAGTCGCCTTACCGATAAGACCGCCCGCCGCGTTTTTACCTGCGACGCTCAGCGCCGAGACATCGATGCCAGTTGGTAGGGCGACGGTGGCACCCTCCTGCGCCTCGCCGATAAGGCCTCCTGCGTTGGCGCCATCGGCTGTCGCGTTGATGGTGGGCGTGCCGTTGAGTTTATCCGGCAGGGTAAGGCCCGCAAGCGTAAACGATGCTCTTTCGGCAAGGGTGTTCACAAGCAAGCCCATGTTGCCTGCGCTCGATTGCATATCGACTGCCAGAGGGCTGTTCGCGCTTGTCACGTAGGTTGCGTTAAGCGTGAGCGCGCCCGTGACCTCGCCCACAAGTGGCGAGGCAAGCTTGCAGATGTCCTTTTCGGTATCGCTCTTGGGCGTGCCCACGGTAACGGTGGCAGCAAGCGTCTTGTCCGCGCCCGTGACCTTTGCGGCCACGATGGGCTGGGCATCGGTACCCTTCCAGGTGAGCTTTACGGTGCTGTTGGCGTCGCTGAGCTCGATGTTGTTGAAGAGCGTCTTGTTGACGGTCAGGGTCCTGTCGCCGAGGTTGAGCGCGCCTTTGAAAGGGTAGGCATCGCTGCCGAAGCCCTGGAACGTGAGGCTACCCAGGCCGTCCACGATCTCCGCGCCGCACACGTCGAAGTCGATGCCGGTCGAGCCGCCTTTGGAGATGTTCGCGTTCTGGTAGATGGCGGGATCGGTGTTGGAGATGGCGATAAGGTCGGCATTTGACTCAAAGATAATGGCCGTGACGGCGCCCGAGCCGTCGGTGATGACATCGCCGTCACCCAACTTGCGCCTGAGAACCTCGACAGTAGTGATTGGGTAGGTGGTGTTTGCCTGGGCAGCGGCATCCGCGTCCGCGTCATCCACTTGTTCTTCGTCAGCAGCACCCTCATCGGCAGCCGCATCGTCTTGGGACGCGTCGCCCTCCGCTGGAGCATCGCCGCTGGTGGTTCCATCGGTCGTGGAGTCCTGCGATTCGCCAGCGTTGGTAGAACCGTCGCCGCCCTCGGTGGCGCCCGCGTCGGCGCCCGGAGTCGTCGCGGCGTCATCAGATGCAGCCTGGTCAGCATCTTGCAGCGCGGTTGCCACAGCATCCTGTACGGAGCGCGCCGTGTTGCCCGCGGCGCGTGCGGCAGAGACAGACGCCTCCATAACGGCGTCGAGCTCTTGCGCGAACACCTCTGTGGAAGGCGCGAGCGCCTGGAAAATCATGATCGCAGTCAGGCAGGCGGTTGTTATGCGCTTTGCCGTTCTCATCTGGTCCTACCTCGTTCTATCTCATGCCCCGTGCGGGGTCTCAAAATCTATGCTTGCGGCTCGTTTCGGTTAGCCCTACGCGGCCGAACACGTAACGCCAATGGCTTCCCAGCTGGTCGGCTTCGAATCGCCCTTCCGGTAAAAGGTGATGATTTCCGAGCCAGGAGATGCATCGTATGTGATCGAGTTGCCGCTGACGGCTGCTTGCCCATTACCGTTCTTGTGATTCGCCTCAAAGAACGGATCGAGCTCGACCCCGTCCCCCCACGTGAGCTTTACCTTAGTCGTAACGCCCGTAACCGTCACGCGATAGTTGTAGGCATCAAAAGCGTTGATGCCCAAGTTCTTATCGGTATCCGAGTTCTTATCGACCCACTCGCCCGAAACGCCCGAAGCCGTTACCTCTGCACGCTCGGAAGGCGCAATCTTGGCGGCGAGCCATTTAAGGTTGGTGCCAGGGCTATTGGAGCCGACCTGGGCCTTAACGGTGAAGGATGCTTTGTTGAGGTCCGCTTTGGAAAACGTAACCTTATAGGTATACATGGTTGCCCTGTTGGCAGGGAAGGAAAGGCCGACCGTGCCGCCCGCCGTCAGCGTGGGCGAACCGCTTATGCTCCAAGTACCCGTCGTGCCCGTCGCCCTCACGCTCAGCGTCGCGTTGACGTCCTTGTCGTTGACCTTGTTCTTGTCGCCCAGCAGATGGTTGTAAATGCGGAAGGTAAAGGAGCAGTTTTCCCCACTCGTGTCGGCGATGACGCTTCGGACGGCAATACCCTCGTCATTCAGCGTCTCATTCGTGTAGCCCGTAAGCATGTCCGAGGCAAACAGCGCCTGCGACGTGCCCGAAACAGCAACCGACTTAAGAAAGTCGCCCGCCAAAAAGGCCGTGTAGGTAAGGTAGGTACCCGTCGCAATCGCGACAGCGCACAGCAGCACCGCAACTGCCCATAGGCGCTTACGCACTTTGGAAGCAGGGGCCGCCGACCCTGCGCAGCAAGGCTCTGCCTTAGAATCATCTACCTGCGCAAAGTGCTTGCCAACAGGCCTCGCGATTTCATTTTGCTCGTTCTTGTCTTTCCGCATCTGGCACCCCTCCCTTCCTACTTATTAGTTGTCGCTCGTGACGCGAGCGATTAGATAGACCATGTCGGTTTCTTTAACGTTGGAGACTGTCTTTCCGTTTACGGTCACAACGCCTGGATTCCACGTACATTCGATGATGAAGTTCGTGGCGGCGTTGGCCTTTCCGTCCTTGTAGCCATCAAGCTCGCTCGTTTCAAACTTGTGGTACCGGTACAGCGGACGGGCGTTTTTCTGGACATTCCCGTACTTGCCGTACGTCGGATCATTGTCGGCAAGCTCTTGACCCAAGCCGTTTTTCTCATTAATAAAGGTGAACGGAATCGGGGTGCCGGGGTCCCTCTTGCTCCATGAGTAGGTGCGGTTGAGCCCGTCGAGGCCGACCACATCTCCCTTCGTTGCCGACGATTCGTTAACCGTCACGTGATACACGTTGATTGTCAGCCCCGTAATATTCGTTGTGTTGGCAACTTGAAGCTCAAACGCCTGACCGCCGGCAGCGGGATCGCCATTGTCGCTCCGCACGCAAAACGCGCGCCGAACGGTCACGGTGCCGTTGGAGTTTTTCACATCGCCCCGTGACTCTTCATACGAAATCTCGATGGGCTCGATGCTCGTCTGGTTGGGACCCATGATCTTGAGCCGCGCGGGCGTTTGGATCTTGCCCACCGTAGACAGACTTTTGCTGCCCACAAACCACGAGAGCGATAAGCCGATGATAAGAGCGATTGCCGCCAGCAATATCAGGACCGCAAGGGCCTGTGCGCGGTGGTTTTCTATCCAATTGCGGGCATCGCCGAGGCGCGTTTGCATGGTGCTCATGAGCTCACGCCCTCCTGAGCGCTAATTCTAAGTTGGATGTATTTGACCTTATTGCCGATCTGCTCGTCGGCATTGTTGTACAGCGCCGAGCAGATGGCGGTGTCGCTGAAGGACATGCTAGACGAAACCGCGGGGGCGTTGGCAGCACTTGTGCCGTTTGCCGCGCCATAGAAGTAGTTCGCTTTATGCTCGTTCATGTCCGCCCGCAGAGCGCCGTAGTCAGACTTTGCGTCGCCCGCCGCCGCAAACAGATTCTTGTAGTAATTCGTGTTGCCGGTAAGGACGAAGTTCTGAAAGTACTCCGGCCATACCCAGTACAGATTGATGGCGACGGGTTTGTTCGTTGGCTTGGCCACATCGCCGTTTTCGCAAAATGCGCTCTTGTGAATCTCGATCTTGCTATCAACCACGCGGCCCGAGTAATAGCCGTTCTCGCAGCTCGTAAAGAACAGCAAGTGGCCTTTGATCAAGCCAAGGAGCGCCTCCGCCTCGGGCGCCAGCGTTCCCCCGTCCCCAACAACGTCATTGCCCGTGACTTTAAGCACGCGCGACAAGTTGATCGTGACCCCGTCCAGGTCACTCACCAGCGGCTTCACCGTAAATGTAATCTTGCCGCGAGCACCCGGGTACAGAGAGCCCGCGGTCTCGTTGTTCAGGTTGGAGCCGAGCGTTACCGTCATGGCGTCGGTCGTATCCAAGCCATCGATGGCATGCTTTTCCTCGAGCGTGCGCTCGGAGCGCTCGTAATAGCCCACGTGCGTACCGGACTCACCCTCGCCCGCGGCGGTCAGCGTGTACCGATCCGCCTTCGCCCCGATCGTACTCCCCGTGGCACTCACTCGGTTATTCGCAGCAAACCAGGCCAGGCATGCAAAGATGGCAACGATGGCAGCCAGCACAAACAGACCGCTCACCAGGAAATCCTTCCAGAAATCCTTGAGGGTCCGCACGTGCTCGTCGGCAGCTTGGCGGTACTCGGCCGCCGTCATGTGCTGCTGGAGCTCGCTATGTCGGTCCATGCCACTCATCGCTTACGTTTGCCCTGCTTGCGGGCGTGCCATCCTTTTCCGCTCGGTCGCGTTTATCCGTTGTTCGCAGGTAGAGAATTCAGGCAGAATACAACACCGTACGATAAGGTAAAAGAATAGCATTGACCTGCGGTTCGCTCCACAACGCAAGCCTTAATGATGTCTTAAAAGTCAAACCCTTGGCGCAAGGGGTCAGGTCGCTTCGCACCAACATGGTGCAAAAAACCTGACCCCCTTGCACCAATCCGTGGCACCGGGCAGCGGACACACGGCGTGCCGCCCCTTAACACCCCAACGCGCGCACGGGTATCACGTAGATACCGTCCTCGACCTCGCGGGCGTACTCACCCACCCCCACAATCACGGCCATAAACTCCGGTTCGCGTGTGCGTGAACGAGGATTTCCACAGACCTTCTTGCGAACGCGCTTGAGGCTCTCGACGCCGGCGCTCGCTTTATCTTCACTCACCTTAATCTCAAAGGCGGCCCACCGTCCGTCGGCTAGCTGCACGATAGCATCGCACTCAAGGCCCGAATCGTCGCGATAATAGCGCACGGGCGTGCTATCCAGCAGGTCGAGCGAACGTGCGTAGACCGAAAGGTCGCGTATGACCAAATTCTCAAACACCAGACCAAATGTCTGCCAGTCGGCAAGCAGCGCCTGCGAGGACATGCCTAGCAAGGCGCAAGCAAGGCTCGGATCTGCCAGATAGCGCTTGGGCTTGACGGTAAAGCGCCGTTTGTCGCGCGCGGCGGGAACCCAACCGGGGACCTCCTCGAGAATAAACATGCCTTTGAGGGCATCCAGGTACCTGCGCACCTTGGTCTCATCGGCAAACGCTGCGGGTTCCTCCTCGGCACCGAACATATCCATAAGAATCGTTTTATACGTGGTTGCCTGTCCCAGATTGCGCGCGATCGATGCGGAGACTCGACGAGCAATATCGGGGTCGAGACGGACCGCCGAGAAGCTGCTCGAAAACGTGGTGTTGAGATATTCGCGGGCGATGAGCTGGGCGTCAGCCGAAACCATATCGATCGCCTCGGGCCAGCCGCCGCGGCAAGCGGCTTCGACAAGCCCCGGTGTATCGCCATCGCACCGGCAGGGCTCAAAACGATGCTCAAACAAGCCCGCCAGGCTCACCTTGCCGTTGGACTCACCTGTCTCGGCAAGCGTCATGGGGTGCATGCGGACGCGGCCGATGCGGCCAGCTCCACTATGCGCGGGCGCCTCCGCCTTTGAGCCAAACGCGGGCGTGGCGGAACCCGTGAGGATATAGGCGCCGCGCGTACCCCGGGTGCGGTCAACCTCGTGTCTAACGTAGTCCCAAATCTGGGGAACGCGCTGCCACTCATCGATAATATGCGGACGGTCTCCCAGCAACATCATCGCTGGGTCGGCACGCGCGAGGTCGAGATTCTCGTCGACATACGAGGCGGACGCCCCGTGCTCGAGCGCGGCCCACGTCTTGCCGCACCACTTGGTGCCCGCAATCTCGACCGCGCCAAAGACACGAAGGTAGCGCTCGATTTGCGCATCCACGATACGTGGGATGTATCCGTCCCGATGTAGCCTCTCACCTGCCATGAGCCACCTCCGCAGATTTCCAGTTCCTGCTTTCTGATTCTTCTATACCACTGTAGCAAATTCGGATTTTCGGGTGGTTGCGATTCGGATTTTCGTGTTCATATAATTCGGATTTTCCTGTTCTAAGGATTCGGATTTTCGGATGCATAAGATTCGGATTTTCTGAATCCGCTGGTCAGGGGCACCTCTTATCGACAAAAAGGCAGGGAGCACCGATACGGCACTCCCCGCCCACTCAATACGCGATAGCTTTCTCGACTACAGCTCGTTGGCCGCGTGATATGCCGTGCGGATGGCGCTGGCAATGTCGGCGGTGCGCTCGCCCGAGCAGTCGCCCACGCAGGTCACGGGCACCGTCACGCCGTCCAGATCAAACGCGTTGGCCTTGGAGCCCACGGCCATCACCACGTAATCGCAGGCGATCTTCACCGGCTCCTCGGCACCATCCTCGGCGGTGCGAACAGCCTCCACGCCCTCGTCGGTAATGGCGGTCAGGCGGGTCTTAACATGCTGCTCCACGTTGTGCTCGGCAAAGTCGCTCATAATCAGCGGCAGAATGGTCTCGGACTCGCCCGCGGCAATCTTGTCGAGCATCTCCACGATCGCCACCTCGCAGCCGTGCTGCAGCAGGTACTCGGCAGTCTCGGTGCCCACCAGGCCACCGCCAATGACGGCGACGCGGCCCGTAAGCTCCACCTTGCCGGCCAGCACGTCCCAGCTCGAGACGACCTTGTCCGAGTCGACACCCGGAACGGGGATGACCACGTCGTGCGCGCCCACAGCCACAATCGCGGCGTCGGCGGCGTTGAGGTCCTCAGCGGTAGCGGCATGGTTGAGCTCAACCTTCACGCCCAGGCCAGGCAGAATCTTCTCGTAGTACTCGACCGAGCGCATGATCTCGTCCTTGCGCGGAGGCGCGGCCGCCAGCACAATCTGGCCGCCCAGATGATCGCTCGCCTCGTAGACGGTCACGTCGTAACCGCGCTTGGCCGCCACACGCGCGGCCTCCAGGCCGGCAATACCGCCGCCCACCACGGCGATCTTCTTGTCGCCCTCGCCCGGCTTAATGGCGATGGTCGCCTCGTCGCCGTTCTCGGCATTGAGCACGCACGAGATGTACTTGCGATTTTGAATCGCGTCGACGCAGCCCTTGTTGCAGTTGAGGCACTCGCGGATGGGCTCGCCCGTGGCGGCCTTCAGCGCAATGTCGGGGTCGCACATGAGCGAGCGGCCATAGGCGATGATGTCGGCGGCGCCGTCTTCCAGAATCTTCTCGCCGGCCTCGATCGAGACAACACGGCCGACGGTGGCCACCGGCACGGAGACCAGGGCCTTGACGCGCTCGGCCACGGGCAGCGTCCAGTTGTAGGGCATGGCACCCATGGGCGGAATGGTGTCGCCCATGTTGCCGGTGTGGTTGGCCTGCGCGACCTGGATCATATCGATGCCCGCGCCCTCGAGCAGCTTGGCGAACTCGCAAGCCTCGTCGGGCAGCAGACCGCCCTTGCCGCGCGGCGTGCCGTCGGGGTTCTCCATGATCACGGGGAGCTTGTACTCCACCATCAGCTGCGGCGCGGCTTCCTTAATGGCAGCGACGACCTCCAGCGCGTAGCGGACGCGGTTCTCGAACGAGCCACCGTACTCGTCAGTGCGCTTGTTGAGGATGGCCGAGCACAGCGAGCCCACCAGGCGGTCGCCGTGGACCTCGATGGCGTCGATGCCGGCCTGCTGCGCACGGGCGGCAGAGGCGGCGATGGCCTCCTTGATCTGGGTGAGCTGCTCTACGCTCGCCTCGTTCACAAAGTGCTGCATATCATGGTGCAGCTTGGCGTATGCCTGCTTGCGGATCTCGTTGGACTCGGCCATCTTGGCGGCAAAGGTCTCCTCGTCGCCGGCGGCCTTGGCCTCCTGCGCGGCCTTGGCGGCAGCCATGGAGCCCATGACCATGCGGCCGACGCCGGGCACGTCGTACTCGGGGTGGAACAGCTGCAGCGCGACCTTGGCGCCATGCTTGTGGACGGCGTCGGCCAGCGCCTTAAACGTGGGGATCTGGGCATCGGTCGCCAGCTTGGGCGTGGGGCTCGCGGTCATGACGGGAGCGACGTCGCCGATGACGATGTAGCTCACGCCGCCACGGGCCAGGCGCTCGTAAAAAGCCAGGCTGCGCTCGCCAATGGAACCGTCGCGCTCCTCGTAGCCAGTGGTCAGCGGCGGGAACATAATGCGGTTCTTGAGCTCAAGGGGGCCAACCGTAATGGGCTGGAGCAGTTTGGATGCAGGTGCGGTCATGGATATTCCTCTCTTGTAGGCGCGGCGGCGATGATGCCGCGTAGTTGTCTAGAGGATATGGCATGGGGGTACAGCGGCACAACGAAAATCGGCGAATATCAGGTGGCGGCAGGTGGATGGGAAGGGGCGGCCCGTCGGTTTGTCTCAATCTGTAACAGTTGCTCAGCAAAACCGGGTCTTACTGTTACAGATCGAGACATTCCTCTCGACCCATCCTCAACAATCTAGATCTGTAACAGCTAGGCCCACTTTTGGCCCCTACCTGTTACAGATCGAGACAAACCAATCCGGCCTGACGGAAGATCTAAATCTGTAACAGTTACTCGGCAAAATCCGTCCCTCATGTTACAGATTTAGACAAACCAAACCCGCCTGCTAGAAAATCTCAATCTGTAACAACAACCCGACAAAATGAGCCCCAGATGTTACAGGTCAAGACAAACGGGTCCCAACCCACCGGTATATCTCGATCTGTAACACCTAGCCGCCCAAATCGGGTCTAGATGTTACAGATCGAGATTTTGTTTGAGAGACCGAGAATTGGACCGAAAACACGGTCCCGGAATAACAAAAAAGCTCGCCGGCTAGGCCGACGAGCTGCAAGTTCTTGGTCGCGGGGGCAGGATTTGAACCTACGACCTCCGGGTTATGAGCCCGGCGAGCTACCAGACTGCTCCACCCCGCAATGTCTGGGCGCCTCATGTGCGCAAGAAAGAATATTACGCGGGAGTTCGGTAAACGGCAAGGAAAATCTCGTAGAGCATAATTCCTTCATATTTAAACCCCTCAGCCCCTATCACCGTAAACGAATCACAGCCGAGCGCCGTCGGCGGCGCGTATACAATGGTGCGCGTCCTTTTACGCCGACACCTGGAGTAGACATGCTGCTCGCTATCGATATGGGAAACACGCAGACGGCCATGGGCCTGTTTGACGGAGACGAGCTGGTGCAGTCGTGGCGTATGCCCACCGACCGCTCCTATACCGCCGACGAGATCCACGTGCGTCTGATGGGCTTCTTTAAGATGTACGGCCTTTCGCTCGATGCGGTCGACGCGATCGCCTTTGCCGGCGTGGTGCCGCAGCTCTCGCGCGAGTGGCACGCCGTGGCCGACCGCATCGCGGCGGACGCCATCGTCATTGGGCCGCAGACGGCGGCCGTGACCAAGCTGCGGGCGGCACGCCCCCAGGCCGTTGGTGCCGACCGCATCGCCAACGCCGTCGCTGCCGAGACCTTCTACGGCGCTCCGGCGATCGTGGTGGACTTTGGCACCGCAACCAATATCGACGTCATCGACGAGGACGGCTATTACATTGGCGGAGCGATTGCGCCGGGCATCCGCATTTCGATGGACGCGCTCGCCGCCCGAGCCGCCAAGCTCGCTAGCGTTCCGCTCGAGGCGCCCGAGCACGCCATCGGCCGCGATACCGAGGAGTGCATCAAGGTCGGCGCCGTAACGGGCGCCGCCGCCATGGCCGAGGGCCTGGTCGCGCGCATGAAGCGCGAGCTGGGGCGCGAGGACGCCACCGTTATCGCCACGGGCGGCCTCGCCAGCATCGTCGCCGATTCGACCGACGCCTTCGACGTGGTCGACGGCCAACTCACCATCAAAGGCATCTGCGAAATCTACCGCCGCATGCAGAAGCTGGGGTAGGACGGGGACCTAAGTCGAGCACGCCCGATGCCACAGTCCCCGCAAACGTTCGCCAAGCCTATTCCTCAAAACTGAAAATTTTTCAATTTTGAGGAATAGGCCCGAGGTGCTACCCCACAGTCACGCGAAAGCCCTCCCCGGTGCAAGCCGAGGAGGGCTCCGTTGTCATCGTTATCTTTGGGCGCGAGCGCCTCGCGCTACAGCCCGCGAATGCGCACGGCCTCGGGCGGAAACTCTTGCTCGCCGGCGTCGGTCTTGATGGTCGCGCGGCCCCAGATGTCCAGGCCCGCAAACACACCGACCGCAAGCGACAAACCGTTGGGCGACACCGCCGCAACCTGGCGACCGAGCAGCGGCACCATGTCGAAGTACTCGCCCAGCACGGGAGCCAACGGACCGGCAGCGCCCTGTGGCGTGTTGGCGACAACCGCCCAGGCGTCCACGCGGGTCAACACGGCGGTGGCCAATGCCTCGACCAGCGCTTCGTCAGCCACATCCACGCCAAGCTCGCCCAGCGCCGCACGCTCAATATCCACCGTCACGGCACCGAACATGCCTGCGGCACCGGCGCCACCGTTGACGGCGACGCGTGCAAACGACGTTTCAAACGTGGGCGCGCCGCACACAATATCGCTCGGCCACTGAATGCCCACCTTGCCGGCAAGGCCCAGCCCCGGTGCCGCAGCCGTTCCCACGAGCGCGTCCATCATGCCCATCGCGGCCACAAACGGCAGGCCGTGGAAGGCGTGCATGTTCACGTCGGGGCGAACGACCAGCGAAAACGTCAGCGACGCCTCGCTCACGCTCCAAGCGCACCAACCCGCGGACTTGCCCTCGCGACCCGCATCGCGCGCGGCGTCGAGCTCAGTGCCAGCGGCTACAGCGTTCATCTCAATCATCTACATACGCCCCAATTCGCCCACGATATGGCCCACGCGATCCTCGGGCTCCTTAACCTCGACGCCGTTGTAGCGGAAGAACCGCGCCGGGTCGTGCATCAAATCCTCGAGCGGCACCAGCACAAAGTCGCGCTCGCCAATGAGCGGATGCGGCAGGCGCAGCTTTTTGCCGCCGTGGGTCTCGCCGTCCATCCACAGCAGATCAAGGTCGATGGTGCGTGGGCCATTGGCCTTGGCCTTTTTGGAACGGTCGCGGCCCAGCTCGGCCTCGATCTTCATAAGCTCATCGAGCAGCACCAACGGCGCCAGCTCGGTCTTGATCTCGATGACGGCATTGGCGAAGGCGTCCTGACGCGTCTCGTAGGCCGGTTCGCTCTCGTAGATGCGAGAGCAGTTGGACACGCAGGTGAGCGGGATCTCGGCAATCATGTCGCGCGCGGCACGGATGTTGTCGCAACGATGCCCCAGGTTGGAGCCCACGGCCACAAACGCGCGACGCGGCTGCGGCTTAGCAACAGCCCAGTAACCGTTCAGGAACTGCGCAAAGCCCGCGACGTCGTGCACGCGCACGATGTTGGCACCGGCCTGGATAGCGCCCAGGCACACGCCAAACGTGGCGGCATCGCGCTCGGCGGCCTCGGTCACGCCCGAGACAGCGCCCACAAAGCGCTTGCGCGACACGGCGCACATGAGCGGATAGCCCAGCGACGCCATCTTGGCGGTCTCGCGCTGGATGACGATATCCTCGTTGGCCGTCTTACCAAAGCCTGGGCCGGGATCGATGCAGATGCGGTCGCGCGACACGCCGGCATGGATGAGCGTGCGGGCCTGGTCGGACAGAAAGCCCATGACGCGGCGCATGATGGGCGCAGAATCGGGCAGGGTAAAGCGGCGGAGCTGCGAGGTGGGCACATAGGCTTCCTCGCGGCGGGCACTGCGGCGCATCATGGCGGCCAGGTGGTCGCTGGGCTCTGGTGCGGCTTCAGTAGCTGCGAGCACGGCCTCGGGCTCTGCAGTCTCGGCGGCAGGGGCAGCCTGCTCGGCAGCCGGCGTCTCTGGCTCGGACTCGGGCGCGGGCTCCGATTCGCCAAACGGCAGCGAGGGCTGTACCACACCGCCCGGAAGTTTGGCCTCAACCCTGGGCTCGCCCAGCAACTTGCCGCGACGGCGACGGGCCGGCTTCTCGGCCTCACGCGCGGCCTCGGCGGCCGCTTCGCGTGCCTTCTCGGCAACAAACGCCGCAGCCGAGGTATCGAGCTGCACCGTCGCGTGCGTGCGGGCGGGTGCGGCGACCTCGCCGGCGTGCATTACGATGACGCCGCAGGTGCTCGTCTTAACGAACTCAACCATCTTGGGATCGGTGAAGCCCGTCACGTCGTTGACAATCGAAGCACCGCAGCGCACAGCCGCCTTGGCAACCGCCACATGACGCGTATCGATCGAGACGATGGCACCCTCTTTGGCGAGCGCGCGCACGACGGGCAGCACGCGACGCGCCTCCTCGTCGGGGTTGACCGGGGTAAAGCCGGGGCGCGTGGACTCACCGCCCACGTCGATGATGTCGGCGCCGGCATCGAGCATCGCCAGGCCGTACTCGATAGCGGCATCCTGATCAAAATGCTCACCGCCGTCGCTAAACGAATCGGGCGTCACGTTGAGGACGCCCATGATGCGCGGACGGTCAAAGCTGAGCTCGTACTTTCCGCACCGCCATGTCTTGCTGTCGTTCGCCATGAACATCCTCCTAAAATGCCCACGCTGCCGCGCTCGGGCGCTGGCGGCGGGGTCGCTTTGCAATCAGTCTTTCTATTGTATCCGCGCGCGCGGGCTAGAACGCAAACGCAGCCGCGATGTCGCAAGAAATCAGCAGGTCGGCATTTGCATCCTGATCGGTGGGCGTCAAATTGCAAATGGCCAGCGTATCGCCAGTAAAGTAACGCGTGAGGCCCGCCGCCGGATACACCACGAGCGAGGTTCCGCCCACGACGAGGGCGTCGGCTGCGGCGATGGCAGCAACGGCGCCGGTAAGCACACGCTCATCGAGCGGTTCTTCGTAGAGGACCACATCGGGCTTGATGCGACCGCCGCACGCAGGACACACGGGCACGCCCGCGGCATCCTCGTGCTCGCGCGCGCAAATCCATTCGGCGCTGTAGACCGCGCCGCACGTCTGGCAGATATTGCGGTGGACCGAGCCATGCAGCTCGAACACGCGCTGCGAGCCGGCCATCTGGTGCAGGCCGTCGATATTTTGCGTCACCACGGCGTCGAGCTTGCCGGCGCGCTCCAGCTCCGCCAGCTTGGCGTGGCAGTGGTTGGGCTTGGCGTTAAGGGCGATCATCTTGGTCCGGTAGAAGTCGAAAAACTCCGCCGGATGCGCCTCGTAGAAGCTGTGCGAGAGCATAGTCTCGGGCGGATAGGAAAACCGCTGGTGATACAGGCCGTCCACGCTGCGGAAATCGGGGATGCCACTCGCCGTGGAAACGCCCGCGCCACCAAAGAAGACCACGTTGCTATGGGTTTCGAACAGCTCCGCCAGCGCGGCGGAGGCCTGTTTGGAATCTGTTATCGCTTGCGTCATGTTTGTCCTCCGTCCATGTTGGTCGGGGCGGCTGCGATTGCGCCGTCGCCCGCGGGGCCCGCCCCGCCTCTGTTGCGTTAATCTTAAGCCTGCCAACCCCGTCGAAAGGACACCATGCCTCAGACTTACACGTTCGCCTCGTGGAACGTCAACGGCCTGCGCGCCGTGCTCAAAAAGGACCCGAGCTTTATCCAGATCGCGCAAGAACTCGACGTCGATATCTTGGCGCTGCAGGAGACCAAGCTGCAGGAGGGCCAAGTCGATATCGACCTGCCCGGCTATCACCAAACCTGGAGCTACGCCGAGCGCAAGGGCTACTCGGGCACCGCGGTCTTTAGCCGCCAAGAACCGTTGCGCGTGCTGCACGCCGATGCGCTGCTACCCTACGCCGGCGAGGGTGGGGCCGCCGAGCTCGTCGCCCAAGCCGCAACCGAGGGCCGCGTCTGCGCGCTCGAGTTCGACAAGTTTTGGTTCGTGGACGTCTATACACCCAACGCCCAAAACGAGCTCGCGCGCATCGATGTGCGCATGGCCTGGGACGATGCCTATCGCGGCTTTTTGGCAGGTCTCGAGCGCGAGACCGGAAAGCCCGTCGTAACCTGCGGCGACTTTAACGTGGCACACGAGGAGATCGACCTTAAGAACCCTAAGTCCAACCGCGGCAACGCCGGCTTTTCGGACGAGGAGCGCGGCAAGTTCACCGAGCTGCTCGACGCCGGTTTTACCGACACCTGGCGCGCGGCCAATCCGGACGTCGAGGGCGTCTACAGCTGGTGGAGCTACCGCTTTAATGCCCGCAAGAACAACGCAGGCTGGCGCATCGACTACTTCCTGGTAAGCGACGCAATCGCCGGCAACGTACGCGACACCGGTATCCGTGGCGACATCTTCGGCAGCGACCACTGTCCCGTCACCCTCACGCTAGAGTTCTAGACCCAACCGGCCCCTCGGGGACGGAAGAAAACGGATCATCTGACCTCGTCCCCCTATAAGTTGCGGTGGAATAGTTCCTGCTTCGGCCCCAAACAGCCAAAAACGAGAACTATTCCACCGCAAGTTCGTGAGGGAACGCGAAATGCCCTACAGTCCGTATTTCACGACGACTCGGTTGATACGGCGACACCAGGGCTTGTACAGGGCGGCCAAGAACACGCAGGTCGCGAGGCCGTGCGTGATATCGAACGGCACCGCCGCAGCAAGACGCGCTACGGCGCCTGCCCAGGTGAGCGGCTGCACAAAACCGATGATGTCGTATGCGTTGATCACGACGCCATACAGCAGGCCCGAGGCAAAGCCATACGCCAACAGCGCCGGCATTCGCACGGTTCCATCGGCGCGGTCAAACGCGCCCGCATGCGCCAGTGCGCCACCGATATAGCCCACCAGACCCCAGGCATACATCTGCCACGGCGTCCACATGCCCTGTCCAAAAAAGAAATTACTGGTCAGCGCTGCCAACGCGCCGACCATGAAGCCGTTGCGTCGGCCCAACGTCGCCCCCGCGATAATAGCGATGGCGCTCACGGGTTTAAAGTCGGGAATAGGCCCAAACAGGATGCGCCCCGCCGCGGCCAACGCCGCCAGAACCAGCGTTGGCATAATCTGGCGCAAGCCCGGGCGCGATACCTCATAGCCCGCAAAGAACAGTGCGAGCACGAGCGCCACTACAACCAGCATGGCAAGCGCAGCCTGCTCAATGCCCGCCAGCAACGCCGCAGTCATCACTGCCGGCACCGCCAACAACAGCGGGATCTCCATTTTTGCGAGTAGGCGCGAGAAGCGATAATCCGCCATTCCATCACGCCCTGTAGAACACGTTGTCGGCAAAGAAATCTGCCGGGGGCTCCATGCAGGCGATCTCGCCGTCGAACATCATGGCGACGTCGTCGGACACCTGCTCGGCAAAGTCTAAGTCGTGCGTGGCAATGACGACGGTGCCGCCGGCCTGCGCATGCTCGCGCAGGGCTCGGGCGATAATGCAGCGACTTGCCAGGTCAAGGCCCTTGGTGGGCTCATCAAGCAGCAGCAGCTCGGGGCCGATCAGCAGCAGCTTTGCCAACGCAAGCAGCTGGCGCTGACCGCCCGAAAGATCGTACGGGTGACGCGCCTCCAAGCCCACCAGGCCCAGGCGCGCTGTCTGCTCCCGTGCTGCGGCCTCGTCGTATCCGCAGGTCGAAGCCCATTCCATCAGCTCGTCGCGCACCGTTTCGGCGACCAGCAATGCCTTGGGGTTCTGTGGCAACAGCGCCGCCGAGGCCGCCCCACGCACCATGCGGCCACGCTGCAGCTTAGCCGTCTTGGCCAGCACCGAGAGCATCGTCGACTTGCCGCAGCCGTTTCCGCCCACGACCGCATGCACCGCGCCGGCTGAAAACGTCACATCGAGCCCGCGCAGCACCCAACCGCCCACGCGATCGTAGCGAAACCAGCCTTCCGACAGGGTGGTAGCCGACCCGCCGTGCATTTTTTGGAGTATTCTGCTTCCATCCGTGCGCGGGAAGGCTTCCGAGCCGTTCTCGAGCGACGTTTGTGCCACAAATTCGGATGATTTGTCCAATTCCGAACTTTTTTTCGCGCTCGATACGTCCCGGGGCGGCTCCAGAGAGCCCAAATTGTCCTCACGCCTGCTGAATACTCCGTTTTTTGCACATCGGATGGCACCCCACCCCAACATGTCATCGGAAAACAGCGATTCGCGGCGTCCCAAAGAAGCCATATCCGCCACTTCGCGCACGCGACCGCCCTCAATCCGGTACGCACACGTCGCATACTCGAGCATCGGCCGCGGTTGATGCGTAGCCACAACAACCGTGCAGCCCAGCTCACGGTTCACGCGAAACAGCGCGTGCAGAAAATTCTTCTCGGCAACGGGATCGAGCTGAGACGTGGGCTCGTCGAGTAACAGCACGCGCGGACGCAGCGCCAGGACGGCGGCAAGCGACAGCAGCTGCTTGCGGCCACCCGAAAGCGTATCGGTATCGCGATGAAGCCAGTCCTCCAGACCAAAGAAATAGCTGGTCTCGGCAACACGGCGGCGCATCTCGTCGCGCGACATGCCTAAGTTTTCCAGGCCAAACGCCATCTCGTGCCACACGGTCTCGCACACAATCTGGTTCTCGGGATCCTGGAACACGTAGCCCACGCGCTCCGCAGACGCGCGCACGTCCATGTCGGCAACGTTCTCGCCCAGCACGCGCGCATCACCAGTGCGCTCGCCCGCCGGAGCGATCTCGGGCTTGAGCAGCGACAGCAGCGTCGACTTACCCGATCCGGTACCACCAACAAGCAGCGCAAATGCACCTTGGGGAACAGACCAGTCGAGCCCCTCGAGCACCGCAGCATCAGCCCCGGGGTAGGCAAAGCTCAGGCTCCGCACCTCAATCGCCGGCATATCCGGGCCGCACGCCGCGCCCGACACCGGGCCACTATCCAACCGAGCCATCAGCCAAACCTCTTCTCGTCAATCGCGTGCAGCACGCAGGGCAGCACAATCCAGGCAGCGTACACGACATAGCCCAGCCACGGCGCGGGCACCGAAAGCTGCGGGTAAAACGAATACTGCGTTGTCGCGGTCCATGCCACCGCCACCGCGGCGGCGCCAAACACCGCAAGTCCAACCAGCGCGGCAGCGTCGCCGCGCCCCAGCCGATACCGCGCGTACGTCGTGCGACGCGTCGCGGCGCCCCACCCGCGCGAGCGCATGGCGTCGGCGCGCTCAAGCGAATCTTCCATGCCCCAGCCCATCAGCACGCTCGACGCCCGCAGGCGCGATCGCACGGGGTCGGTGGGCGCACGCCCCGGTATATCAATCGCATCCTGCACCGCCAGCACCGTGCGGCCGCGGCGCAAAAACTGTGGGATAAGCCGCATGCACATCGAGATCATGAGCGCGATCACCGGCGCGGCATTGCCCAAAAGCGCAAGCACCTTGTCGTATTCGAGCAGCGACGCCGCAGCCTCAAACCACAGCACGCTCGCCACAAACAGCCCACCCATGCACAGGCCGTACATCATGCTCTCTAGATACACCACGCGCATGCCAATATGGAAAAGCTCGGTCGAGCCCGATGCGCTAAACAGCGGATTCACCAGCGCGATAATCAAAATCACCGGCAGCTGCCAGCGAAGCGCGCCCAACGTGCGGACAGCCCCGCGCGTCGCAAATCCATACGCCAACCCGCCTGCGAGCGACAGTGCAATCAGCACCGGCTGCATCGAGAACATGGTGAGCCCCAACGTCAGCACCATGTAGAGCGCCGGCACCGCCGGATGCGACATCGAAAATGCCGCGACGGGTTCGTTGCCCGAACCCCCTCGCATGATATCCACGGGCACCCCCACCCCCTCGCTCAAACGTCAACGCCGCAGCGCCGCCGCCATACACAACCAGCGCAAACGCCACGCCGGCGGCACCGACATCGGCCGCCATGAGCCAATCGCTACGCGCTCAACATATGCCTGCGGTATCATATTGCGCCGTGTATCGTTTCCAAACACACGTCTCTATAACGTAACAGGAGATCACATGGACGCAACCGCAATTATCCTCGCCGCCGGCGAGGGCACCCGCATGAAGTCGAATCACTGCAAGGTTTCGCACAAGATCCTGGGTAAGCCCATGGTCCAGTGGATCGTCGACGCCACCATCAAGGCCGGCTGCAGCCGCGTCGTGGTCGTCATCGGCAGCCACGCCGACGAGATGCGCGCCCTTATCGACGGCGCCTACGCCAACAGCGCCACCAAGGTCGAGTGCGTCGAGCAGACCGAGCGCCTGGGCACCGGCCATGCCGTCAAGGTCGCACTCGAGGCCTGCGGCATCACGCAAGGCCCCGTCGTCGTGCTCAACGGCGATCTGCCTCTCATCACCGCCGACACCGTCGCCAAGTTCGCGCAGACCGTCGCTACCGGCGAGCTCGCCTGCACCGTCATGACCATGACCCCGCCCGACCCCTTCGGCTACGGCCGCATCAAGCTGGGCGCCGATGGCCAGATCGAGCGCATCATCGAGCAGAAGGACTGCACGCCCGAGCAGGCCGCCACGCTGCTGGAGTGCAACGCCGGCTGCTACGCCTTCGACGGCGCGCAGCTCGCCGCCCACATTAACGAGATCGGCAACGACAACGCGCAGTCCGAGTACTACCTGCCCGACATGCTCGAAATCCTCAAGGGTCACGGCCAGGCGGTCTCCATCTTCCACTGTGACGACTACCGCGACGGCTTGGGCGTCAACAGCCGCATCCAGCTCGCACAGCTCACCGCCATCGCGCGCGACCGCATCAACGAGCACTGGATGGCCGAGGGCGTTACCTTCATCGACCCCACGCAGGCCTGGATCGGCCCCGATGCCGTCATCGGCCGCGACACCGTCGTGTGGCCGCAGACGCATCTGATCGGTCACGTCACCGTGGGCGAGGAGTGCCAGCTCGGCCCCAACAGCCGCCTCACCGACACCACCGTCGGCAGCGGCTGCATCATCGATGAGACCATCGCCATCGAGGCCGTCATCGAGAACGGCGTCGACTGCGGCCCGCGCGCCTACCTGCGCCCGGGCACCCACATGCTCGACGGCTCCAAGGCCGGCACGCACGTGGAGATCAAGAAGTCCACGATCGGCGAGGGTTCTAAGGTGCCCCACCTGTCCTACATCGGCGACACCACCATGGGCTCCGGCGTCAACGTGGGCGCGGGCTCCATCACCTGCAACTACGACGGCGTCCACAAGCACAAGACCGTCATCGGCAAGGACGCCTTCATCGGTTCCGACACCATGATGGTCGCGCCCGCCCAGATTGGCGACGGTGCACTCGTGGCCGCCGGCTCCGTCATCACCGAGCCGGTCCCGGCCGATGCACTCGGTCTGGGCCGCGCCCGTCAGGTAAATATCGAGGGCTGGGCCGCCGATTATCGCCGCCGCCTGCACGAGGACGACGAGGTATAACGTTTTACCAAGCACAAAAGGAGCTGTTCCATGAGGACGGCTCCTTTTTCTATCGTGACCTGCGCGACCGGATGAGTGGTCGGTTCGTGTCCGTTGACGGTAAAGACGTTATCAAGACTCGATAAACCCCGTCGCGCGGTTACAATGCAACAAGGCATCTATATGGCATTCGATGTATAAAGGAGAAGGGTAATGCCGATTAATGATCCCGAGAAGTCGGAGAATATGCGCAAGTCCATCCGCGTGTATTCCGGTTCCTCCAACCGTCCCCTCGCTCAGAAGATCGCTGAGTACCTTGGGGTCGAGCTTTCGGGCCTTACGCTAAAGCAGTTCGCCAACGGTGAGATTTACGCCCGCTACGACGAGACCGTCCGCGGCGCCGACGTCTTCCTGATTCAGTCCGTGGCCGGCGGCAACGTCAACGACATGCTCATGGAGCTGCTCATCGCCACCGACGCTGCCAAGCGCGCATCCGCCCGCTCCATCACCGCCGTTATCACCCACTACGGCTATGCCCGCCAGGACCGCAAGGCCGGCCCGCGCGAGCCCATCACCGCCCGCCTCGTCGCCAACCTGCTCGAGCGCGCCGGTGTCGACCGCATCATCACCCTCGACCTGCACCAGGGTCAGATCCAGGGCTTCTTTGATATCCCGGTTAACCACCTGTCCGCACTGCCGCTGTTTGGCCAGTACTACAACGACATGCACTTCGACACCGACAACCTGGTTGTCGTCTCCCCCGACGTGGGTCGCGCCAAGGCCGCCAAGAAGCTATCCGACATGCTCGGCTGCGACCTGGCCATCGCCCACAAGGGCCGTCCGCGCCACAACGCCGCCGAGGTCATGGGCATCATCGGTGACATCAAGGGCAAGACCTGCGTCATCAATGACGACATGATCGACACCGCTGGCACCCTGTGCGCCAACGTCAAGGAGCTCAAGGCTATGGGCGCTGGCGACATCTACGTCTGCGCCACCCACGGCATCTTCTCCGGTCCGGCCATCGAGCGCCTGAACGACGCCCCGATCGTCGAGTGCGTCGTCACCGACGCCATCCCCGTCGAGGTGGGCGGCAAGATCAAGACCATCTCGGTTGCCGAGGAGTTCGCCCAGGCCATCTCCGCCGTTTACCACGAGGAGCCCGTCTCCACGCTCGTCGGCGGCGACTTCGCGCTGTAGTCGCTCGACCCTCGCATCCCTCCGGAAGCCCCGGTCACGCCTGCGGGGTTATCACGCGAACGTCCTCGCCGCTTTGCGGCTGCGGGATGTTCGCTTTGATAACCCCTCCCGGCGTGTCCGGGGCTTCCTGCTGTCTCGGGCGCGTTTTGTGCCGCGCGTTTTTGCGCGTTGCGATTTTTGCTCAACGCGGGCGCGTCGGCGTTATTTTTTGACGCACTCGAAGGGGAATGCGGGCAGGTCGGTATTTGAATAGAGCCAGACTTGCGGTTTCGCCCACGGCTTCCAGAGGTAGCGAACCGCCGTCGGAGTTCCCGCTCCGTCGGGGGCGGCGACGAATATGCGCTTGCCGCGGATTTCGGGAATCGCCTCGACCCACTTGCCGTCGATTTCAAGCTCGAAGCCGCGCGGTTCGCCCTTGCCGACGAGCTTTCCGCCGAACGTGTCGAATTTCACCATAACGCCGTCTTTTTTGAAGTCCGCCGAAACGAACTCGGGCGCGAACGCCTCGGACGCCGCCATCTTCTTTTTATTATATACCGACTTCTCGGCGACAACGCGGCCACCAGCAGGACAGCGGCCATACGTGACAGCGTGCGCCACTGCCGGACATCGTTTTCGTAACCCGTGTCGATTGTATTTGCAATCTGCGCGTACTTCAGATTTTTGACCGCCGAAAGCTGCTGCGAGCGCAGGGGCGCCCAGAGTTTCCCGCCGCCGAACGACGGCAGTGCGACGCTCAAGAACCAGAGCTTTTCGTCGCCCCATTTTTCGCGCCAAGCGTTCACCATATTTTGGTACATCGCGCCGAACGAGTCTACCGCAGGCTTGTTGCCGCCGCCGTATCCGCTTTCCTGCTCGCCCTGATACCAGACGACGCCGCGCGCAGTGATACCCGCCATCGGCGCAACCTTGGCGTTCCAGTGGAAGACGGGAACTTCGTGCGTTCTATAGGGCGTGTACGGCAACGGGAACGCGAGTTTATTCCAATCGTAGGGCGGGCGCGGCTTGCCTTCGGCGTCGGCTTTTTTGCAGGCTGCCTCGTGTTCGGCGAGATTCTTTTTATATGCCGCAAGACGCTTCGGGTATTCGCCGCTTTTGACATATGCTTCGGAATCCTTAAGATACTTTTGATAGTAGCCCTTTTGATAGGGGACGGT
>CABSBA010000005.1 GCA_902475825.1 uncultured Collinsella sp.
AATTGGCGCTCGAAAAAACTTGAGATATTTTTTAGCGTCTCTCACCTGCGGCGATGTAAACCCGTCAAGCATTTGGTCAGAAATTGGTCAAGCTGTGGCTGATACGGTCGGCATCGACAGCCAAAACCAATAGAAGGTTTGGCCCAAAAGCAGGGAGGTTCCCATGGCATATTACTGGCCCCAGTACGGCATCGCCATCGAAGTTGACGATGACCCATATCTTCTGCCCTTCGACGAGGAGGCGTTTCCCGATGCGGCCGTCTATCACGTCACCACCGACGTGATCTGCGATCCCGAATCGTTTTCGGCACTCGCCCACCATATCGCCCACATCCACGACATCAAACTCGACCCAAACTTCGACGAGCTCATCTACTCGCGACGCCTCATGCTCCACATGCTCTTTGGCGCCGATCCGTCCACGTTCGCGCGCGTCTATACCACTAAGGATGCCGCATGAACGCACGGAAGCGGTCAAGCCCCCTGGGGTCAAAACATCGAAAAAGGCTCGGCGCCGTCTGTTTGGCCATCGCCTGCGCCCTTATCGCCGTCGGCCTTTACGCCTGGCAGTCAAAGCCTATCGCCGAGACGGGTGCCTCGGTCACAGCGGCAGAGGGTAAGTCGCGCCAAGAAATCCAGGACGAGCTCGATGCCATCGTCCGCGACAACATGATGACGATCTCGGTCGCACCGGTCGCCCAGCTACAAAAAGGCGGCAAACTGCGCGTCAACGTACAAAACGTCCAGGATAACAAGTTTCCCCAGCGTTTCCGCGTGATCCAAAACGACGAGACCGTCTATGAATCGGGCGTGGTCGAGACCGGCAAGACCGTTGAGACCTGCCCTGCAGGCGACATCAAAGAAGGTGAGGCGTATATCGAGATTCAAGCGCTCGACGCCAAGACCTACGACGCCCATGGCAATCCCACGCGCATCAAGGTGCGGGTTGCGCAGGCCGAAGACTAGATCTGCCCCTGTTATGAAAATGCGCACCCGTGCCGTTTTCGTCTAACCCTCACGGAAACGTTCCGTGACGAATAGAAAGGAACGATTATGGACATCACCAGGAACTTGAGCGGGACCAGGGCGCTCGTCGTGGGCGCAGGGCTGGCGCTCGCACTCGCAATGGGCGCCGCGCCGACCACCGCTCTGGCGGAGGGACGTGTTGGAACCACCGACGTGACCATCAGAACCGAAATCGACAACATCGCGTTTAAGACTCCGACCGTCATCCCATTTGTCGCCAAGGCCGATGGCACGCTTCAGGGCCCTTCCGAGAATACAACCACCATCGACAATCTTTCGGCCTATGGCATCCACGTTACCAACATGAAAATCGGCGCCAAGAACTCCTGGAGCATCGTCGCCGACGCCAAGACGGGAACCGCCCAGAACTCCATCGATTTTAAGGTCGGCCCCGACAAGGCACTCCAAGACGCTCATGCCGCGACGCAGGAAGCGGGCCTCGACCTTTCCAAAAATGCATCCTTCGACATGGGCTACCAGGGCATCGCCGATGGTACGGACAAGATTAAGCTTAAGACGAGCGGCACTGTCGCCCGCGTCACGCGAGACATCTTCCATGTGACCGGCACGGGCGACCAGGTCGCAACCATTACGTGGACGGTCGAGCCCGGTGCGCACACGGCCTAAGGCGATGGTCCTTGCCGTCATCATCGGCGTTGTAACGTTTGCCCCGATCGCCGCCTTTGCCCAACAAGAGCAGGCGCAAGCTGCCACACAGGTGACTGTCGATCTATCGGAGCTCGAACGCAGCGGCCAACATGAACCCCTAGCGCAAACGGGCGACACGCGACAGCTCCTGGCAGCAGGAATCGCCGCGGCAGGTGCAAGCGCCATCGGCCTTGGCCTGCACATCAAACGCAGCCAGTAGCCACACAAATCGAGACCGTCCAGAACAGGTAAGGAGAGCCCATGGCATCAAAGAACCTTTTGCCCGTTGCCGCGCTCTGCAGCGCGCTTGTCACCGGCATGCCCGTCGCCGCTCTAGCGACACCCGCCGTAGACGTCCCCTTACCTGCCGTCAACTGTCTCGTCACAAACCAGATGAGCACCATCGCGCGCCAACGCCTCTCGCTTGCGCAGGCAAGCATTTCGACCTCGGGGTGTCTCCGTCGCTGCACGAACAGCTCGATAGTCGTGGATACCGAGCGCTCGCGCACAACGGACGGTCCTCTAACGGGATGCGCCATCTGCACATGGCGTGCGGCTGCAACTGATGCCGATGGCGATTCCTGCGACGTGGAGCTGTGTTTCGACATCACCCTGTCCGATGACTCGGCGGACGGGGCAACGGTCGCCTTCGACAGCACATTTTTCGAAGACGGAGGAGGTGTATGCCTGGGCTGCGTCCCCTCGAGCGCCGATGGCGCGCAGCCCGCCATCTCATTCACCGCATCGCTGAAAATGACCAAGGTGGGCACCGACGCCACAGCGAATGGCGAGATCGCCCTGATGTTCTACGCGAGCGACACAGAAAGCCAGGAGATTCGGGACAAACAGCGGACCGGATCGCTCAGCCTGACGCGAGGGGCAGATCCCGGTCCCGACGATATCAGCACCCAAATGCAAGATGTGCATCACGTCCTTGTCGATCCGGCGCTCCTCGAGATGGAATGGAGCGGAGCGGGAGCGGTCGGGCTCGCCCCCTCGACAGGTGGCATCGCAAGCAACTCCAGCGAGAACAGCGGTGAAATAGCGCCTGGAAACAATGGAACACCAGTCGGCATAACACCGCCATTGAGCGGTCCTTCAGCCACTTTCAGCGAGCCAAGCGAGACGGCCGCCGCAGTGGGCGGCACGCAAGCTGGCGAAAACTTGGACTATGCCATGCCGACGGACATCGACGAGGGCAATTGTTGCATGATGGTCGCGCTCGACCGCACGGAAACCGTCGACGCCGCGAGCATTGAGGTCACCGCCGCCGATAAGCCTGTCCGCAAAGCAGCCATTATCGCTTTTCCCAAAACCGTCGAAGTTGTTTTTCTGCCATCGGGCGAGGTCGTAGCCCCCACCCTGCTCACCTTGCTTGGGGCAAAGGGCACGGCCAACCAAATCGACAACCTCACGGTCGTCGACCCTGCAACCGCCGCAAAACTGCACCTGTATGCCGTAACCTCGGACGGAGGCAAAACCGAGGAATTCGACGGTGAGAACCTCCTGAATAACCGGATACTCCATAGAATGGAAGACGTCTCGTATCAAATTGAGCTCGAGGGATTTGACCGAACTCGAGATGCCGATATCATCGCCGCGGCTATTGAGTCCCCGCAGCGACTCATGACGCTGCGTTTCGATTACAGCCCCTATGTCGTGATGGGAGGCTGAGGCTTGGGCACCAAATGCCGTCATTAATACCACTTATATAACGTATAGGATGAGTCGTGACGCACCATGCAGCCCGGTCTGCTACGATTGCCAGGTTGGCATCAATATGGGAGGGCTCATGCCGGGTTTGGGAACGATCATCAACGTCGCGCTTTTGATTGCGGGCGGACTGCTGGGCCTTATAGGCGGACGCTTTATCACACCCCGCATCCAAGACACGCTCATGAAGGCGTCGGGACTGTGCGTTCTGTTTATCGGACTGGGTGGCACCATGCAAAAGATGCTCGTCATTGACGGGAAAGCGCTGGCAACCACCGGCACCACCATGCTCATCGTCTCGTTTGCCCTTGGCTCGCTCATCGGCGAGGCCATAAACCTGGAAGCCGGCATCGAAAACCTGGGCGAATGGCTCAAGCGCAAAACCGGCAGCGAGGGAGACAACGAGTTCACCAATGCCTTTGTCTCGACATCGCTGACCGTCTGCATCGGTGCCATGGCTATCGTGGGATCAATCCAAGACGGCCTGCTCGGCGACTGGTCCACGCTTGCCCTCAAGGGCGCGCTAGACTGCATCATCGTCTGCACCATGACGGCCTCACTCGGCCGCGGCTGCATCTTCTCCGCCCTTCCCGTTGCCGTATTTCAGGGAACGATTACGCTGTTTGCCGGTGCGCTCTCCCCCATCATGACCACCGCCGCCCTCGACAGCCTATCGCTCGTGGGCTCTATGCTCATCTTCTGCGTCGGAGTCAACCTCATCCGTCCTCAGACCTTCCGCACGGCCAATATGCTCCCCTCCGTTGTCATAGCCGTCATCTACGCCCTCCTGTTCTAAATCTATCTACGTAGCGGTATCTCGAACACCTGTTTGATGCTGTGCTATGATATGAGGTCACCGAAGCTGCGTTAGGAGAGGAGAAGCGGTGGCCGACCAGGACATCAAGATGCTCATCGAGCGCATTATGGCCGAGGCCCGGACCCATCAGTCTGCTCGCTTCTCAAACGAAGTCTATGCTGACGAGCCGATTCTCAAGACCGGCCGACAGATGCAGAATTTCCTTCCCGACCAGTACCGCAAGATGCGCGAGATATCGCGCTGGCAGGATGACCCCAAAGGCGGTGCGGGACGCTGGCTTTCGGAAGCTGAGCTCTTCTACCGTCAAGGCCTGCTGATGGCCAACTTTGATGACGACTGTCCCTACAACGGTACGTTCAAGTCGTACTTTCCCACCTACAACGCCATGAGCGATCGGCAACTGCGCGGCTATTTTACTTGGCGCGCCCAAGTGCGCCGCGGAACCGTCGAGGAAACGTCTACGTCCTTTGCCTTCCTGTATCTCTATGAGCTGATCTGTGGCATTGGCGTAGATGACCCACTCGATGGTTTTAACAAAATCAAGGCCTTTTGGGATGCCTATCGCGCCTTCGAGCCCGGCATCGACCGGTTTGCACGCGTGTGGCTGCAGGATTACGCCGTTTTCCACGGACTCGACCCCAAGCTACTTCGCGACTCTAAAACCGTCATGTTCGATAACGCCCTTATCGAGCTACGCCGCGCAGCGCGAGACCTCTCGCCTGTACCGGCGCCGTCGGCCCAAGTCCCCAAGCGTCGCAAAGTCTCCGAACCCACGCTCCCCCTTCCGCCCGACGAGGCGGGCGAGGAGCGACTCATGGCCGCCATCAATGCCCTCTCCACGTATAACCTCAATAACTCAAGACTCGATCGCAGCCACCATCGCGACCTACGCCACGTGGCATGTGCCGTGTATGTCCGTATGGCGCGCTACTATGACACGCACCGAAAGACCGGTATCGTGGCGAGCTTGTTTGGGGAGGAGACGGCCATGCCCTATACCATGTTTGCCTCGGCCGTGTTCTTTGCGCCCAATCGCCACGAGGACTGCGAATACCGCCTGGATCCCATCCATATCTACCGTTGCCAAAACGGTTTTTGGGAATGTATGCGGATTCACGGCAGCAGGCAAAAGAGCAGCAAGCTTGGCGAGATGATGCGCGCCTGCGACCAACGCCTGCGCCTGGCCCTAGACCCCGCCCATCCCCTGAAGGAGGAGAAGGTCCCCAAATATCTGGCCAAGATCATCGATGACGAGATCGTGGCATGGCTTTCGTGGGACGCCGCGCACCAGCCAGTCAAGATCGATATCGATTTGAGTCAGCTGGGGTACATTCGGAGCGCCGCCGCGCAAACGCGCGAAGCGCTTTTGATTGATGAGGAGCGCGAGGATGATGTGCTCGCAAAGGTCGATACGGCGGGTTCCAAGCAACCGGAAGCCAAGCCCGCGGCCGACGTGATGGCCGAGCCGATCGTGGCGCCCACGGAGCGCAACGAAGCCGACGAGCCAACCATTTCCACCGAACAGTTTGGCGTCGTGGCACCGCTCCTCGCACCGACGCCAGCGATCGTATCGACTGCACCCGCTGGCACCGCAACCGAACTCGCGCCCGCTGCAACCGCGTATCTGCGCGCACTGCTCGAGCAGAACACGGCACAGGCGGCATCGGCAGTGGAGAGGTCGGGACAGAGCGAGGACATGCTCGTCGATACCATCAACGAGGCGCTCTTTGACCTGGTGGGTGACACCGTAATTGAATTTGGCGCGGCAGGACCGCACATTATCGAGGACTACGAAGCAGACGTGAGAGGATACCTAGACTATGAGTGATACCGCATCCGCAGCACCCCGTGTGCCCAAGCGCGTCGCCGCCGTCATTCTCAACTCGCTCAAGGGCGGCGTGGTCCCGCGCATCGGCCTTCCCTACATCACCGTAGGGCGCGAGGTCGAGATCCGCGCCCTGCTCACCGACCTGAGTCTCATCGCCAACGGCGGCGCAAGCTTCCGCTTTCTGGTCGGTCGCTACGGAGCCGGCAAGAGCTTTTTGCTCCAGACCATCCGCACGCACGCCATGGGTGAGGGATTCGTCGTCGCCGATGCCGACCTATCCCCTGAGCGCCGCCTGCAGGGCGGCCAGGGACAGGGCCTTGCCACCTACCGTGAGCTCATCCGCAACATATCGACTAAAACGCGCCCCGAGGGCGGTGCGCTCAACCTTATCCTGGATCGCTGGGTCGCCTCGTGTGCCGATGCCGATGAGTCTGCCGTCAATGCCCAACTGGCCCCGCTCGAGGAAATGGTCCACGGCTTCGACTTCTCCCGTATGCTCCGCCGCTACCGCGCGGCCGTATCCGAGGGCGACGAAGAAACTATGAGCCGCGTGACCAAATGGATTCGCGGCGAGTACCGCACCAAGAGTGAGGCACGCGCCGAGCTGGGCTCCTCGACCATCATCAGCGATGACGACTGGTACGACTACGTTAAGCTCATTGCGCGCTTTTTGGTCTGCAGCGGCTACAAGGGCATGCTGGTGCTCATCGACGAGCTCGTGAATCTGTACAAGATTCCCAACGCCATCACGCGCCAGTACAACTACGAGAAAATCCTGACCATGTACAACGACACGCTCCAGGGTAAAGCGCAGTACCTGGGCATGATTATGGGCGGCACGCCAACCTCCATCGAAGACCGCCGCCGCGGCGTGTTCTCCTACGAGGCCCTGCGCAGCCGACTCGCTCAGGGCCGCTTTGCGCGCGAGGACCTTAAGGACATGCTCGCGCCCATCATTCGTCTGCAGCCACTCACCTATGAGGAGCTGCTGGTGCTCATCGAAAAACTCATGCAGATCCATGCCGGCTACTTTGGCTGGACGCCCACGCTTACCGAGAACGACTTGGTGGACTTTCTCAAGATTGAGTTTGGCCGCGTGGGAGCCGATACGCACTTGACGCCGCGTGAGGTCATTCGTGACTTTATCGAGCTGCTCGACATCCTATGCCAAAACCCCGACGCCAACGTGGCCGAGCTACTGCAAAGCGTCGGCGGCGACGCGCTGGCGCCGGCAACAGCAACAGGCGACACCGGCACCGCAAGCGGCGACCGCAATTTCGCCGAGTTCACCATCTAACCTGCCAAAAAGGGACAGGTTTATTTTGGCGGGTTTTATCTGGGCAAACGTCGAGGCAGTGATGCGGCAAGCCACTGCTCACCGCGTTAAGAGGTTCGTATTTGAGAGGAGGCCCCGTGAACGCCTTTGACCGCTACGCCCCGTTTATCCAAGACTTCATCTACTCCCACGATTGGGAGAGTCTGCGCTCTATCCAGGTTGCAGCGGCAGACGCCATCTTTAACACGCAAGATAATGTGCTCCTGACGGCATCCACGGCTTCCGGCAAAACCGAGGCAGCCTTCTTTCCCATCCTGACCGAGTTTTGGGAGAACCCGCCCGCAAGCGTGGGCGCCCTCTACATCGGCCCCCTCAAGGCGCTCATCAATGATCAGTTCGTCCGTCTCAACGACCTCTGCGAAGAGGCCGATATCCCTGTCTGGCACTGGCATGGCGATGTCTCGCAGTCGCACAAGGCTAAGCTCATCAAAAAACCGAGCGGCATCTTGCAGATTACGCCCGAGTCGCTCGAAGCGCTCTTAATCCATAAGCACATGGCGATCCCGCGCATGTTTTGCGACCTGCGCTATGTGGTCATCGACGAGGTCCATTCGCTCATGCGCGGCGACCGCGGCGGGCAGACGCTCTGCCTTATCGAGCGGCTCTCGCGCATGGCTGGTGTGCAGCCCCGTCGCATTGGCCTTTCCGCTACCATCGGCGACCCCGAGCGCACGGGCGCTTTTCTCTCACAGGGAACGGGGCGCAACTGCGTTATCCCCCGCTTTGAGGAACCGCGCCGCGTGTGGCGCATCTCCATGGAGCACTTCTACAACTCGGGTCCCCAGGCACAGCAGCGGGGATTCGAGAGCACGGGTCCTCAAGAGGCCGAAGTGCTTGCGTGCGAGCGCATCGAGGCGGCATCCGCGGCACTGCCCGCCGACGCCCAAGACATGCGTCACAGCGGACAGCTCACACAAGAGGAGCGCCGTCAACGTCGTGAGCGGGCACGGGGCAAGGCCGCTCCCAAGGACCGCCAAACTTCCTCGGCCCCCGAGGGCGAAGTCGACATCCCACGAGCGACCGAGCAGGCGCTTCTCAACCCCACCGACACCGCGCCCGAAAACGCCGACCCCGGCATGGGCTATATCTTCGAACACACCCGCGGGCGCAAGTGCCTGGTCTTTGCCAACTCGCGCGAGGAGGCAGAGGCCGTGTGCTCCATGCTGCGCAGCTACTGCGAGAGCCAGCACGAGCCCGACCGCTTTCTCATCCACCACGGCAATCTTTCGGCATCGCTGCGTGAGACGGCAGAAGAGCTCATGCGCGACGAGGAGCAGGCACAGACGACCGTCACCACCTCTACGCTGGAACTCGGTATCGATATCGGCCGTCTGGAGCGTGCGTTTCAGATCGACGCGCCGTTTACCGTCAGCTCCTTTTTGCAGCGAATGGGCCGCACGGGGCGCCGCGATCTTCCGCCCGAGATGTGGTTTGTCATGCGCGAGGAAGAGCCCGAGCCGCGCACGATGATGCCCGAGACCATTCCGTGGAAGCTCTTGCAGGGCATCGCGCTCGTACAACTCTATCGCGAGGAAAAGTGGGTCGAGCCGCCCGAGCTCGATCGACTCCCCTACAGCCTGCTCTACCACCAGACTATGTCGACGCTTGTCAGCACCGGAGAGCTCACGCCGGCAGAGCTTGCCCAGCGTGTGCTCACGCTCAGCTATTTTCATCGCATCTCGGCCGATGACTATCGCGTGTTGCTGCGTCACCTCATTAAGATCGACCATATCCAAGTCACCGAGGGCGGCGGACTCATCGTGGGTCTCGCGGGCGAGCGCATCATTAACAACTTTAAGTTCTACGCCGTGTTCCAGGAGAACGAGGAGTTTACCGTTCGCAGCGAATCGGCCGAGCTAGGCACGATTGTCAACCCGCCACCACCTGGCGAGCGCATCGCCATCGCGGGCCATTGCTGGATCGTCGAGGAAGTGGACTGGAAGCGTCACACCGTCTTTGCCACGCAGGTCAAGGGCCGAGTGCCGGCCTACTTTGGCGACTGCCCCGGAGACATTAACACGCATGTGCTCGAGCGCATGCGCAAGGCGCTCAACGAGCACGCGGCGTATCCGTACCTTATGGGTAACGCGCGGGCCCGTCTGGCGCAGGCTCGCCATACGGCCGAGATTTCGGGTGCGGGGACCAAGCCGCTCATTAACCTGGGCGGCGACACCTGGGTGCTCTTCCCCTGGCTGGGCAGCTACGCCTTTTTGGCACTCGAGCGCATGCTCAAGATTAAATGTGCCGCGGAGCTGGGCCTTCGCGGACTCGACCCGTCGCGCCCGTACTTTATGCAATTTAAGATGAAGGCCGACGAAGAGACGTTCTTTGAGGTGCTCGCCGCCGAGGCCGAGAAGGACTTCGATCCCATCGAACTCGTCTATCCCGGCGAGGTGCCTTACTTTGATCGTTACGATGAGTTCGTTCCCGAAGAGCTCGTGCGCAAGGGCTTTGCCGAAGGCGTGCTCGACATCGAGGGCATGAAGCAGCGCGTCCGCAGCTGGCGCGACCACACATAAAACCAGTCTTTTTTGGGACGAGGAGACTTACTTGTCGTGAAGGACGGTACCGAGGAAGTCGGCGTCGAAGGGCACGGCTTCGGCAAAGGCGTAGTTGCCGTCGCTGGCGATGAGCAGGTAGTTCTCCTCGCCGCCAAACTCTGTATCGCCACATGGGACCACCCAGGCGTGAGCGAATACCTCGAGTGCCGTGGCAGCGCAATCGCGCAGGAACGTCACGTCGCTCCCCCTGTTCGCACTCACGATATTGGCAACATAGATGCCCCCGGGATTCAGGCTGCCCCGCACTAAACGCAACGCCTCAACCGTCGCCAGCTCGCGTACGGGCTCGGCACCGCCAAAGCAATCGCTCACGACCACGTCGTAGCGACGATGGCCCACGCTCGTCACACCCAAATACGAGCGAGCCTCAGCGGTTATCACCCGCAGGCGATCGCCCGCCGCGCGCTCCAGCTCGTCTAGGTAGAACCAGCGGCGCGCCAGGCGCGTAACCTCGGCATCGTACTCAATGACGTCCATGCGCAAGCTCTCGTGCGACATCAGCGCGAACTTGGGATAGGCAAACCCACCGCCACCCAGCATAAGCATACGGTCGATGCCGTGACCATAAGCGTCGCGCATCGCATCCTCGGACTCAAACACGTCGTCAAACGCACGATAGTACGCAAAGACGGGCTCTGCCCAACGCTCGCCAACGTAACTTGCGCTTTGGTAGACGCCGCCTTGCACCAACACGCGAATCTCATCGCCGCCCTCATCGTGCACGCGTTTCACACGCGCCAACCCATTGCGGGTTCGCGCAACCTGCAGACAGGCAGCACGAACAGCGACGGCGGCCGCACCAAGCGCCGCGGCTCCCAGAGCAACGCCGGCAACGACGCCGGCAGAAACACTCGGCTTGTTCATCTAGAGCTCCTTTTGCAGATAAAGGCCATGGTCATAAAATCCAAGATGGCGATAGTACTCGCGCGTACCGATCGCGCTAATCACGTTGATGCGCGCATAACCCGCATCCCGGGCAATCTCGCACGCACGCTCAACGAGCAAACGCCCCAACCCGTGATGCTGCGCCGCCTGGCCTTGATCCCCCACGCGCGCCGCCATGCCATACACGTGCACCTCGCGAATCATCGCCTCGTCCGGCGTCGTCGGCAACTCATCCGCATGCGCGGCAACAAACGAATGGTCGGGCAGCGACAACCGCAAAAAGCCCACGATTTTGCCCTGCGGCGTCATCCACTGCAAAAAACGCTCGCGCGTCACCGGCGTCTCGTACGCCACTTCCTCGTCAAGGGTCAGCTCATGCAAGTCGGCACCCGCCGTGCTGATCTCGCGATAGCGAATCTCGCGCACCGTCGCACCGTCACCCCGAGCAGCTAGGCGGTTCTCAACGAGCTGACGCAGGTTAGGCTTCTTGTTGCCCACCATGATGTCATCGGAGCTAAAATCGCGGATCATGCGGCTGATACGGCAGAACGCCGGCGTCACCACGATGTCGTCGGCCAGCACGTCGAGCAGCTCTTCCTCGGTATAGGGACGCCACTCGCCGCGCTCGTAACAGCCCACCAGACGCGAGCCCTCGATGAGCGCGCACGGGTAAACCTTGACCTCGTCGGGCATAAAGGCCCCTTCGGTCATAAAGCGCTCGTAGTCGCGCTTGTCCCCCTCGGGCGTGGCGCCCAGCAAGTTGAGCATAAAATGCGCATGGATCTTAAAGCCAAACAGGCGCGCAAGCGAAAACGCCCGCTCGATCTGAGCCACCGAAATGCGACGCTCGTTGATATCGAGCAGGTGCTGGTCAAGGCTCTGAATACCCATCTGAATCTTGGTGCAGCCCAGGCGGCGGATGAGTGTGAGGGCCTGCGGCGTTACTGCATCGGGGCGCGTCTCGATAACGAGCCCCACCACACGATGCTTCGCCGTCTCGTTGATACGCTGCTGGCGCTCGAGCTCTTCCATCGTTGTCGTTTGCCACTCGGCAACCTCGCCCCACGGCGTACCAGGGCCGTACAGACGACGCACCGCGCGGTTATAGCCACCCACGACAGCATCCACACGCCCCTGCTCGTCGGCAACGCCGGCAGCAAGCTCAGCCTCGTCTGTCGCAATGCCGGCGGCCCGATAGCGCTCGCGGCGCTCTACTACCACCGGCGGCAGGGCATCGGCGGGAGCGTCATCGAGCAGGCGCCCCGCCTCGGCACGGCTGATGCCCGGACGCGCCAACATGGGGTTTGCCGCCACGCCGGCGACGGCATCGTCATTGAGCGCACGGAAAAGCTCCGACATAAACCATGTCTGGTACCCTTGCGAATAGTCGCTCCAGGTGCCACCGAGCACGATGAGCTCTATCTTGTCGGTCGCATGCCCCATCTGCGAAAGCGCGGTCAGACGAGCGCTCACCTGCAGATACGGGTCAAAGCAATTTTGCTCTGCACGGGCACACGCCGGCTCAGCGTGCAGATAGCTTTTGGGCATGCGCAGATCGTTGGGGCAAAACAGACAATCGCCCGAGCACGGCCACGGCTTGGTGATGACGGTAATGGTCGCCACGCCCGAAGCCGTTCGGCGCGGCTTCATACGCAGCGCCTGCAGCAGTTGACGTTCCAGATCGGAATCGACATTCCACGCAGCCCACCGAGCCGGCTCCTCGCGTTTAACCCGCTGGTAGAACGGCAGCAGACGGCGCTTGGCCAAATCGCGTTTGTCGGCGCCCTCACGGCGCGCCTCGGCATGTATCAATTTGACGAGCGCTTTGTCGTCCACGGTCTCGCCGCGACGCAGAGCCTCGAGTATGTTCAAGATAATCTGTTCCATGTCCCCATTGTAAAGGCAAAGGCGCCGAAGCCCGTCACGGCTCCGGCGCCTCCATCAAAGAGCATGCCTATATGTACCGATCTCCGAAAACCGCATGTCACTCCGGATCAAACGACATGTCGCCCGAACCGACCTCAAAACGATACGTAGCAGACTTATCGCCGTTATCGAATTCAAGATTCAAAATGGTCTCGCCGTCGTAGCCAAGCGGAAGGAAATCGCTCTCGAAGTCGCCGCTGCCCAAGGTGAGGCTCGCCTTAAAGCCCGTCGAGTTCGGAACCGTCATCTCCACATCGCCCGAGCCCACATTCACGTCCATCGACTTCGCGGGGGCCTGGTAGAGCTCGAACGTCACATCGCCCGAACCGACCTCGGCATTCAGAGTGTCGGTCACGGTGCCCGTAAACGCGACGTCTCCCGAGTCCAACGTCAAATCAAAGTCGTGGCACGCAATGTCCGCGACCGTCAGGTCTCCCAACCCCACGTTTGCCGTAATGCCCATCATGTTATCGGCAAGCTCACGCGGCAGTTCAATGGTGACCTTACGGTCATGGGCGCGCTCGTCATCGCAGTCGAACTGGCTAATCTTGAGTGTAGAGCCCTCGATCTTGGCTAGATTATGAGTGGCGGCATCGGAAGCAGATGCCCCCTTTGCAACGTGCCCGCTTTCGATGACACGTACCGGTCCGTCAGAGACACGTTTAACCTCGACCGTCCCCGACGTCACATCCAAGTCGAGCGATTGGAACGCGTCTTCGTCAAAGGTCGTACACGAAAGCTGCTGAGGCTGAGCGGAATAGTTACCGTCATCCAAAAGATCGCCCTCGTCCGCCACATCGTCCATACCAGACAGGCCGGATACAACATCGTCGAGATCCCACGGGCCATCAAAATGAATCAATGTCCGCGAAACGCCAAAGACAAGCCCAACAATGAGCACAAACGCTCCGATGCCAACACCCAGGCGTACCTTGGATTCATGCGAAAGCTTCATCATTCGTCACCCTCTTTGGCACATGGCTTAGCGGTGGTCGTGGTAGCCACGTCAGCATCAGGTTCCGCAGAAGCATCCTTCCCCTGGGCCTTGATCGCCACCGACGCCGGACCAACCTGAATATCCCCGCGCGCCCAATCACCATCGAGCGCACGCGCCACCCAGTGATAGATGGGAATCGTAAAGAAGATCAGCGCGGCAAAGGGGCCGGCACCAAACAGGAACATCAGCAAAAAGAACAGCAGCCAGCACACGGCCCAATACGGGAACGACTGGAACGGGCCCTTCACCGGAGTCGAGCCAACCGCGGTGCCACTCGTCGCCTGCGCCGTAGCGGCATTGGCGGCCTGCGCACTCCAGCTTGCCGCCTGCGCCGCCTTGGCCGCGGCATCACTTGCCTGCGTAGCTGCCTCCGTGGCGCGTGCCGCCGCCTCATGGGTGCGGGCGCGCTCCGCCGCCTCGGCCTCGCGCTGACGGGCGCGGTCCTCGTTCTCAAACTCGATATCGTCCTCGATCTCATCGCTCGGATTGAGCAGCTCGTCCAGGCTCACGCCATAGAGTTTGGCGAGCGAGATCAGATTCTCGGTATCGGGCGAGCTCTCCGCGCGCTCCCATTTGCTGACCGCCTGGCGCGACAGTCCCAGCTTTCGTGCCAGCCCTTCTTGGCTAAAACCCTTGCTGCGGCGAAGGTCGGCGAGCCGCTGCGCAGTTTCTACATTCATGGTTCCTCCTATGTGATGCCAGCCGTGCCGCCGGACCGTTTTTGTTCTTAAGGCGCCTTGCACAGTTAAAAATCTATCCGCCACCGCCAAAAGCATGCCACCTATTCTAGTGAGATTTTTGACAACCGGCGGTTGCGGACACACATGAGCTGCGGAAATGTGTCCAAACAAAGCAATGGCACCTAGCCCGGTTGTCCCCGTTGCGGCGTTAACGGTAGTATGGTCGTACTGTTTATTCCGCACCGCCAACGGAGGGAGTCCCGCGCCGTGAACCGCGATTTCGCCTCATCGCTCATCCAGCTCAACAACACGTTCTATCGCGAGCACTCCGCCTCCTTTTCCGATACGCGTCAGGCCCCATGGCCCGGCTGGGTGCGCACCATGGACATCGCGCTCGAACAGCTCGACGTCGCCACGATCGAGCATCCCGTCCGCGTCTTCGATCTCGCCTGCGGCAATATGCGATTCGAGAACTTTGCCGCCGGCGGCGCACTTGCCGCCAAGGGCGTCGACGGCGCAAACCCCTCGGCGGATGCCAGCTGCCCGTTTGAGTTCTATGGTGTCGACTCGTGCCAAGACCTGGCCATCGATGCACGTGGTCACGCCCTGCGCATTCCCAACCTGCACTTCCAGGAACTCGATGTGCTCGACGCTCTCATGAAGCTCAACCCCGCCGAGACGCCCGACGTGCTTTTCGACGCCCCACTCGCCGACATCTCGGTCTGCTTTGGCTTTATGCACCACGTACCGTCATGCGAGTACCGCGTACGCGTGCTCGACGCCCTGGTGCGGCAGACGCGCCCAGGCGGCATCATCGCCATCAGCTTTTGGGAGTTCATGAACGACGAGCGCATGGCGCGCAAGGCCGTTCGAGCCGAGGCCCGCGCCGAGCTCACCCCGCCGTTTGAGGGTTACGATTCAGCGCAGTTTGAAGCCGGCGACCACCTCATCGGCTGGCAAAACGACCGCCACGCCTACCGTTATTGCCATCACTTTGACGATCAGCAGATCACCGACCTGGTGCGCGGCGTCCGCACGTTCTACAAGAGCGGCGAGGTCCCCGTGCGCGAGCTTGAGCGCTTCCATGCCGACGGTCGCAGCGGCGAGCTCAACCGCTATGTGATCCTCAAGCGCCTGTAGGCATCGACAACTCGTCGCCGAGCCGCACCACATCTTTCGGGCAAACTATGCCCACCCCTTTTCAACCCATTGACGGAACGCGCAGCCATGCGTTCCCTACTTATGACCAAGGAGCCTCATGGGAGCCGTCCACGTTCGCACGCCTAAGAACTTTGTGCTCGAGGAGCGCCTAGAGCGCTACGCCGATGCGATTGAGACGAACCCCGAGGCCTATGCCGGAGACTGGCGCGAGGCTTGCGCGCCAGTTGGCTGCAAGCCTTTCGAACACCTTCACCTGGATCTTGGTTGTGGCAAGGGAACGTACCTTGTAGAGCGCGCGGCCCACGAGCCAAACACCCTCTTTATCGGTATGGACCAGGAGCCCATCTGCATTGCCTATGCCGCGCAGAAAATCTGCGAGCAGGAGCTGTCCAACGCGCTCGTCCTGCCCCGAGGCGCCACATCGCTGCCACAGTTGTTTGCCACAGGCGAGCTCGATGCCATCACCATTAACTTTCCCACGCCGCAGCCCAAGGCCAAGTACGCCAAAAAACGACTCGTCCATGTCGACCATCTGATGCTCTACCGCCCGCTCTTTTCAGCCGGCGCCACCGTCACACTGCGAACCGACAGCAAGCCATTGCGCGACTACGCCCTGGGGCAGTTTGCCGCGGCAGGCTACGACACACTTTGGGTAAGTGATGACGTTCGCCGCGACCATCCCGAGCATCCCGAAACCGAGTACGAGTGCCGCACGCGCGAGATGGGTGCCGCTGTCTATGGCATTTGCGCCACACCCGGCGCGCAACCCAGCGATGAACAGCTCGCGACGGGCCGCGCGCAGGAGCAAAGCCTTGCCTGCTACCTGCCCGATAACCTCGATGAGCTCACCTATGTACCTCTGGGCATGGAAGAAGCCGTCGAGAACTTTAAAAACCGCGCCCGCAAAGGCAAAAAACGCCTGCCGCAAGAGTCCTAGGGGCTTCTTATGGTCGCGGCGTCGGCAAACAAGCGCGAATAGGCGCCAACGAACGACCCTCAAACCTAAGTGAGTAGACTTTTTTGCAATAGACAAGCACAGCCCGCATAGCGCAAACTAAAACCGCAGGTAGATCCCTTGCGCAAAAGCCACGTGCTCGCGATATCGCAAAAAGTCTACTCACTTAGCTGGCGACTGCACCAAACGGCTGGGCAGAACGCCCATTTCCTGCATTTTCTCGCGCGCTGGCACCCCGCGTCGCCGCTACGCCATAATGGATGGCGGACAAACGCGAGAGAAAGCAACCAAATGGCACAGACCGCGACAGACACTTCCGCCAGCACCGTCTCCGGCGCCGGCGCCGCCAGCTCATTCTCGGGCGGCACGGGAACCGAAGCCGAGTTCGGCTCGCTCGGCGCGCTCTCCCCCACCTGGTGGGAGTCCGAGGACGGCAGCGAGCCCGAACCATGGCTCACACCTGATCAGGCATTCGAGCGCTTCTTTGAATGGACGAGCGATCGCGGCATTGAGCTGTGGGATCACCAAGAAGAGGCCCTCATGGACCTGGCCGCCGGCGATCACGTCATTTTGGGCACACCGACCGGATCGGGCAAATCGCTCGTCGCGCTGGGCATGCTCTTTATGGGCATGGCACAGGGCAAGCGCTGCTATTACACGGCTCCTATCAAGGCTCTGGTCAGCGAGAAGTTCTTCGACCTGGTGCAGGTGCTCGGCCGCGATAACGTCGGCATGATCACCGGCGACACGCATATCAATACCAAGGCGCCCGTCATCTGCTGCACGGCCGAAATCCTCGCCAACGATGCACTGCGCGAGGGCGAGGACGCCGACGTGGGCTGCGTTGCCATGGACGAGTTCCACTACTTTGCCGACCCCGACCGCGGCTGGGCCTGGCAGGTACCGCTGCTCACCCTGCCCCACACGCAGTTTATGCTCATGAGCGCCACGCTCGGTGATGTCACCGCCATCGCCGCCTCACTCGAGGAGCACACCGGCGCTGCTTGCGACTTGGTTGTCGACGCCCCGCGTCCTGTTCCGCTGAGCTACGACTATGTGACGACCTCCCTCGAGGGCACGGTCGAGCTCGCCATGCGCCGCGGCGAGGCCCCGCTCTATATCGTGCACTTTAGCCAGGATGCCGCCCTTGCGACGGCACAGTCGCTCGCCAATTTTGGCATCGCCAGCAAGGAGCAGCGCGAGGCCATTAAGGAAGCCGCCAAAGGCACGAGCTTCTCGACGGCCTTTGGCAAGATCCTCAAGCGCCTGCTTGGATGCGGCGTCGGCGTGCACCATGCCGGCATGTTGCCGCGCTATCGTCTGCTGGTCGAGCGCTTGGCGCAGCAGGGCCTGCTGCCCGTCATCTGCGGTACCGACACACTCGGCGTCGGCATTAACGTACCCATCCACACCGTGGTGCTCACCGCGCTCACCAAGTTCGATGGCTACAAGATGCGTCGTCTGCGCGCCCGCGAGTTCCATCAGATTGCCGGTCGCGCCGGCCGCTCGGGCTTTGATACCGAGGGCATGGTAATTGCCGAGGCACCCGAGCACGAGATCGAGAATGCCAAGCTTATGGCCAAGGCGGGCGACGACCCCAAAAAGCTCCGTAAGATTAAAAAGAAAAAGGCCCCCGAGGGCTTTGTCACCTGGAACAAGCAGACCTTTGAGCGCCTGATCGAGACGCAGCCCGAGACACTCAAGCCGCGCCTGCGCATCACACACTCCATGGTGATTAGCGTGGTCGAGCAGGGCGGCGATGCTCGCGCCCGCGTGCACGACCTCATCGAGACAAGCCTGCAAACGCCAGAGGAAAAGGCAAAACTCGAGGTTCGCGCCGACGAAATCTTCGCCACGCTCATCGACTCCGGCGTCGTCGTGCGCACCGAGGTGCCGCCCGCGCCTGACGCTCCGGCTGACGCCGCACCAGACATCGACTATGCGCTGACGGTCGATCTGCCCGAGGACTTCGCGCTCGATCAGCCGCTCTCGCCGTTCTTGCTTGCCGCGTTGGAGCTGCTCGACCCCGAGAGTGAGACCTATACCATGGATCTGATCTCGATGGTCGAGGCTACGCTCGAGGACCCCAAGCAGGTATTGCGCGCACAGGAGCGCGCCGCACGCGATCGCGCCATGGCCGAGATGAAGGCCGACGGCATCGAGTATGAGGAGCGCTTGGAGCGCATTCAGGACGTCACGTACGAAAAACCGCTCGAGGATTTGCTCGACGCCGCCTTTGACAAGTACTGCCAGGAAGTGCCCTGGGCCAACGACTACCAGCTCTCTCCCAAGAGCGTCCTGCGCGATATGCTGGAAAGCGCGAGCGATTTTAAGGGTTACATTCAAAAGCTCGGCATCGCCCGCTCCGAGGGCATTTTGCTGCGCTACCTGGCAGAGGCCTACCGTTCCCTCGATCGCACCGTACCCATCGAGAAGCGCGACGAGCGCCTGCGCGATATTATCTCGTGGCTGGGCTTTGTGGTGCGCTCGGTGGACTCGAGCCTGGTGGACGAGTGGGAGAACGCCGGCAACCCGGCAGCCCTCGACGCCGCGCCGCCGCAGGGCATCGACGAGGTCGTGGCGGACCGCCGCGGCTGCACGCTATTGGTGCGCAACGCGCTCTTCCGCCGCGTGACCCTTGCCGCCCGCGAGCGCGTTCGCGACCTGGGCGAGCTCGACGACGACTGGGGCATGAGCGAGATCCGCTGGCAAAAAGCACTCGACGCTTACCACGAGCAGCACGAGGAAATCCTCACCGACGGAGATGCCCGCAGTGCCGCGATGTTTTCCATCGATGAGTCCGACGAGAAGACCGCGCACGTATGGCACGTGCACCAGATCTTTGCCGACGAGGATGGCGACCACGACTTTGGCATCATGGGCGATGTCGATCTGGACGCCACGCAAGACGGCGGCGAGGTCATCTTCAAAAACTACCGCGTCGGCTTTATCGAAGACCTGCTCGAGGACTAGCCGAACATACTGGAACGAAACGAAGCGGGGCCGTTGGCAATATCGCCAGCGGCCCCGTTTTGCACTATATGCTATGCCTTACTCGGCATCCTCGACCTCATACGAATCCGCCTCGGCGGGCTCATCGTTTGTCTCTGGCGCAGCCCCGCGCGCCTCGTCAAAGGCGGCCTTCATGGTCTTGTTGCCCCACGTGAGCTTGCGAATGGTAAGCTCATCGGCCTTGTTGTGGGCCAGACGCAGATTCTCGGTACTGCGACGCAGATCATCCTTGGTCTTCTCGAGCTGTTTAATGGCAGCATCAATCTCCTTGATCGCCGACTCGAACTGCTTGCTCGCCAAGTTGTAGTTGCGCGAGAAGCCGTCCTTGAACTTCTCCATCTTGGCTTCGAAGTTCGTGACATCGATATTCTGCTGTTTGTATTCCGCCAGCTCCTGCTTATAGCGCAGCGAACCCATGGCGGCGTTGCGAAGAAGCGTAATCATGGGAATGAAAAACTGTGGGCGAATCACGTACATCTTCTCGTAGCGATAGCTCACGTCGACTATCCCTGCGTTATAGAGCTCGCTCTCGGGCTCGAGCAGCGTGCAGAGTACCGCGTACTCACAGCCTTTCTGGCGACGATCGTGATCGAGTTTCTTAAAGAAGTCCTCGTTTTTGTGCTTGGTCGCAGTCTCGTCGTTCTCGTTTTTCATCTCGAACATAATCGAGATGATCTCGTTGCCGCTCGCGTCGCACTCGCGGAAGATAAAGTCGCCCTTGGTGCCCTCGGACGCATCGTTGTCTTTCTCGAAGTACGCGTTAGGAAACGCCGTCATGCGCAGACGGTTAAACTCGGTCTCGCAGTGCTGCTCGAGCGACTCGCCCACCATCTTGGTGGACAGGCGGACCTTCATGTCCTTAAGGCGCTCAATCTCTTCATCCTTGTAGCGAATCAGGTCATCGCTCGCGCGCTTGGCCTGCGCAAGCTCGAGCTCGTGTGCCGCCTTGGCCTGTTCCTCGCGAGAATCGCGCACCGCCAGCTCGCTCGTCAGATTGGCACGTGCCTCATCGCGCTCTCGCTCCGCCGCGGCGACCGCCTCCGACAGGTTCATTTTTGCCATCAGTTCCTGCTCACGCAACTGGGCACGCAGACCCTCGGCCTCTTGCTCGGACTGAGCCTTTGCGGCGGAAAACTTCTCTTGTACCTTCGAGCGATAGTCAGCAAGCGCGCGCTCGGCCTCGCTGCGAGCGGCATCGAGCTCACGCTGCGACTCTGCCGCGGCAGCGGCAAGCGCCATCTCCTGGGCCTTGTCCGCAGCGGAGAGCTTTGCCTGTAGCTCAGCAATCTGAGCGTCGCGGGCGGACAGATCGTTTTGAGCAGCATTGCGCGCCGCCGCCTCGGCAAGTTTGGCTTCGTCATCCTTGCGTCCCAGCTGCGCGCGCAGGTTGTCAATCTCACGCTGGAGCTCTGCGTTCTCCTTTTGAGCATCGGCGCGGGCCTCAACCGCCGCACGCTGACTTGCGCTCTCGCGCTCTGCGGCAGCGCCCTCGAGCTTGGCGCGCAGCTCAGCAAGCTCGGCATCGCGCTTGGCAACCTCTTGTGCCAGCTGCTGAGCTGCAGCATTCTTCTGCTCGACAAGCTGAGCATTGCGCTGAGACTCTGCCTTTTGCAAGGCAGCCGTCGAACGAGAGCGCTCAAGTTCCAGCGCCTGCTCGCCCTCGCGCTGGACTGCCTTCACGCGCTCATCCAGGTCGCGCGAAAACTCAGCATCGCGCACCTGCTTGACGATATCCGCATAGCCGGACGCATCGACCTTAAACACTTCGCCACAATGCGGGCACTTGATCTCATTCATAGCAGCTCCTCGATGGACGCAAATTTCAACCGCCTACACTCTACCGCGCCGCACGGACAAAAAAGGCGCCGCCGCCATAATGGCAACGGCGCCAGAACCGCCACAAAGGTGCCTGTCCCCTTTGTGGCGGTTCGAGAATTACAGTCCAAAAAAGTCGAGGATTTGATCGCGGCTTACGGGCCTGTACTCGTTGGCATCGAGACCGACATCGTAGCGAAAGATAGGGCGCTCGCGATCGCGGTTGCGCGCGTTGGTGCGGTCTCCCCTGCTGTGGATATGCCCGTGCAGCATGATGGCGCCACGCGCCTTACCGTTCCAGCTGAGCATGGGGTAGTGGCTCATAACCAGACGATGGCCCTTGGCATAGCCGGGGGCAATCTCCAGGTAATCGCGCACGTCTTCCCAAATCTGCGGCGCGTCCGGATCTTCCCAGTCGCCGTCATGGTTACCGCGGATGAGCGTCACATTCTTGCATTCGATACGCTCGCGCAGGTGCACGGCATCCGCTAGGGGCAAACGATAGGTAAAGTCTCCCAGGATGTAGAGACGGTCATCCGCAGCCACGCACTCATTGATGGCATCGATGACCTTGCGGTTCATCTCCTCGACCGAGCCAAACGGCCGGTCCATGTCGTGCAAGATATTCGTATCGCCTAGGTGCAGGTCGGCGGTAAACCACATCATCGTCTATGCCCTCATTTCGCAACGTGTTCAACTCGTGCTAAGTATACAGACGCAGCGATGCGGCGGTTATCCAAAGAGCCCGCCGAACAGTCCGCGGCGGCGCTTGTCTTGCTTTTTCGAAGCGTCACCCTGAGTTTTCTTGTCCTGCCGCTTCTTACGGTCCTGCTCCAGCTCATCATCGTCGAGCAGCATATCCCACTCAAACGGGTCATCCGTCAGATCGAACAGGCCATCGTCATCAAACATGGCAGCCTCCCTTACCGACTAGCGAGCATCCACCACGTAGAGGCCAACGCGCACCTGGTGCCACGGGCTACGCTCGGGGGCAACCTGCTGCACGCGCGCCTCAAATACACCCTCGTGTCCGTAATACATCATCACGGATAGCGGGCCGACCTCGTTTCCCGGAACATAGCCGAGCTTGGTGTTGCCGTAATAGATCGCAACCGCCTCAGGGTCATGGGGATTATCGCGCTCGGCACACAGCGTCAGCTTATCGCCGACCTTAAGATCGCCCAGGACCAAGGCAC
>CABSBA010000006.1 GCA_902475825.1 uncultured Collinsella sp.
GTGCCCGAGGTTGGGGTGAAAGTGGTCGGGCGTTGACCTAATGGGTCACGCCCGACCACTTGAGCCCCAAGATCGAGTGCCTGGGGAAGCTTTACAGGAGACCGTTGTCCTGGAGGACCTTCTTAATCGCCTCGACGTTCTCGCCAGTCATGGCCTTCACCGGGCGCGGCATGGTCGGGCTGTCGAAGATACCCATGAGGTTCATAGCGGTCTTGAAGGCGCCGACGCCACCGGCATAGCCCTGGACGCCCGAGGTGACATCCCAGATGTGGGAAATCTCGTTGAGGCGATCCTGCTCGGCCTTGACGGTAGCCCAGTCGCCGGCCTGAGCGGCCTTCCACTGACGCACGTAGCCCTCGGGCTCAACGTTGGCGAGACCCGGGACGGAACCGTCGGCGCCGCCGAGGTAAGCACCGTCGACGACGACCTCGTGACCGGTGAGGATGCTCATCGGGTGGCCGTTCTTCTCGTTCTCCTGAACGAGGTAGCGGAACGAGATGTCATCACCCGAGGAATCCTTGACGCCGGCCAGGACGCCCTCGGCGCCGAGCTTGGCAAGGAGCTTCCAGGGGAGCTTGGTGTGGACGCAGACGGGAATGTCATAGGCAAAGATGGGCAGGTCGAGCTCCTCGTGCAGGATGCGGAAGTGCTCCTCGACCTCGGTCATGCCCTGCAGGGCATAGAACGGGCAGGTGGCGACAAGCGCATCGGCACCCAGCTCCTGAGCGACCTTGCCGTGCTCGATCATGCGCTCGGTCTCGGTGTCGATGATGCCGACCAGAACGGGAACGCGGTGGTCGACGATGCGCACCGCCTCGGCGACAATCTGGCGACGGCGCTCGTCGGTGGAGAAGACGACCTCGCCCGAGGAGCCCAGGAAGAACAGGCCATCGACGCCGGCATCGATCATGCGGTTGATGCTGCGCTCAAAGGAGGCAACATCAAGCTGGTGATCTTCGGTATCGGGAACAACGACGGGAGGGATAACGCCGGTGAATTTCTGAGTTGCCACAAGAATCTCCTTAGTTGTCTGGCGAGCGGCCCTATGCCGCCCACTCTTGTTGGCAGTGTCCAGGCCGTCTAGGCCAAAGAACACGGGTAGAACGTTTGGTTAAAGAAGTCGACGACTTCGTTTTCGAACGCATTGATGCGCTCGTGAGCGTATTTGGCATAGATGATATGCCTTCGGTCACACTCAAGACCGTTGAATACGGCAAACTGGCCCTTGGGATCGCTCACGGCATCCATGAGCGATGTGCCCATGAGCACCGATCCGCGCACTCGAGACGACAGCGCCTCGAGGCCACCGGGAATTGGATTGGCAACCGCCGTGCAGGCAAGACCCTGCTCGTCCAGAGCAGAAACCGCCAGCGCGACTCCGCCGCCAAGGCCCTCGCCCCATGCAAAGATGCGGTCGGGGTCCATGCCATCAAGATTGCGCCCGACCTTCGCCATCGCGCAACCCCAACGGACGCGCTCGACAAAAGCGGGCGAAGCAATCCCCTGCTGCAGGTCGTCCGCACCAGCAACATCGTCATCCAGCGCGAGGACGGCATACCCCATGGCGGCAAATCTCGTCATGTGATGCCAGCCGCGCACAGGCCGATCGATGTCATGGAACATCAGGCACAGCGGCACGCGCTCAGATACTCGGGCACGACCGACAGGCTCAATCAAACGAGCGTGGACCGCATCGTCACCGAGCTCAAAGGAAACCTCCGAGTAACGGGCGCAGGGGTTAACAAAGTCAATTGCCGTAATGGCCAGGCCTTGAATCTCAAGATTCGAAGCGCATGTCTCTAAATCAGAAACATCTGCTTGGACATCACCGTGCCAGTCCCGATATTCTGCGACCCTTGACGAAACCGTTCCAGGAATTCCCACGAGCCCGGGGACTATCAGCTCGTCAACATTGCTCTCGCACTTAGACATGAGCCTCCCCTCCCTCACAGAAAAACGGAATTATCAAATCATCAAAGTCCTGAATCTCCTCGTGGCCAAAGCCCTCAAAGAACTCATGACGCTTGTCGCAGGACAGGTTGTTGTACACCGCAAACTGCGTTGCCGGCGGACAGACGATATCGGCCGTGCCCGTGCCAAACAGCACGGGGCACTTGACCATGGGGGCAAAATTCTTGGAATCGAAGTACGCCAGCTTGGCATAGGCTTCGTCAATACAAGTCGAGTCCTCGTCAAACCAGCGCGACCAATAGCGCAGGCCCTCATAGGCAATATCGTCGGCGTCCAAATCCCAAACCAGGCGGAAATCCGACAGGAAGGGATAGAGGATGGCGGCGCGATTGATAAGCTCGCTGTTAAGCGCGCAGGTCGCAATGCCCAAACCGCCGCCCTGCGATGCGCCGTTCACATACACGCGGGTGAGATCGATGCCCTCGAGCTCGCGAACGATACGGCACAGAATGCGAATATCCTGATGCAGGCGGACATAGTAGAGGTTGGCCGGGTCGCCGTCGATACCGGCGACGATATGGCCCGCGACCGTCGTGCCCTCAAATCCACCAATGTCCTCGGAGGGGCCTCCTTGGCCAGGACAATCGAGAGCGATGAGCGCCATGCCCATGCCCGCAAACGACGCCTGCTCAAACCAGCTGCGGCTCGCACCCGGATACCCATGGAACTGAAGTACCAATGGCACGGGCTCGTCCGAGACGGGTTTAAGGTACTTGGCATGCAGGCGTGCACCACACATGCCGGTATACCAGAGGTCGAAAAACCGACAGGTCGCGGAATCCGCAACCGAAGCCGCCTCAATCTCGTAGTCGAGCTCGACAGCGTCGGCCTCGGCCATGCGGTCCTTCCAAAAGAGATCGAAATCCGATGGACGGGGCATAGCGCCTCGATATTCACCAAATTGCTGTTGTAGCTCCTGAGCACTTGGCATGGCTCGTGAACCCAGCCTTTCGAAATCGCAACGGAGGTGCGCCCGGCAAGGGAACCGGGCGCACGGGAGGGAAAGCGAGGCTACTCGCCGAGCTTGGGATGCAGCAGCGACGGCGCAGCGCCGAGCAGCATCTTGGTGTAGGGGTCCTGAGGGTGCTGGAAGACCTGCTTGGCCTCGCCCTGCTCGACGATCTTACCGCCATTCATAACGATGATGTCGTCAGAGATATAGCGAACCGTCTGGATGTCATGGCTGATGAACACCATGGCCAGGCCGAGCTCCTTCTTAAGGTCGGTCAGCAGGTTCAGAATCTGCGCGCGGACCGAAACGTCCAGAGCCGAGGTGGGCTCGTCGGCGATGATGGCATCGGGGTTCAGCGACAGGGCACGGGCAATTGCGACGCGCTGGCGCTGGCCGCCCGAAAGCTGGCCGGGAAGAACCTCGGCGGCGGAGCTGGGCAGACCGGTGAGCTCCAAGAGCTCCTTGACGCGCTTCTCCTGCTCGGCCTCGGTACCCAGGTTGTGGACGCGCATGGGGTCGAGCAGTTGCTCGCGAACGACCATGCGGGGGTTGAGCGCCGTGGCCGGGTTCTGGAACACGACCGAGATGACGCGGCCCATGTGGCGACGGTCCTCGGCGGTACGCTTGGTAACGTCCTTGCCCTTAAAGTAGACTTTGCCGCTCGTGGGGGCCTGCAGGCCGCACATGACGTTGGCGGTGGTGGACTTTCCGCAACCGGACTCGCCGACGATGCCGATCGTCTGGCCGGGCATGAGCTTGATCGTTACACCCTGGACGGCGTGAACCAGGTTGGGGTGCAGAATCGAGCCGGTACGGGTCCTAAAGGTGACGTGGACGTCATCAAGGAAGATGATCGGCTCGACGCCGTTGACTGCGGTCTCGCTCATCTACATCACCTCCGCGTGAGGGGTCAAACCATTTGCCTTGAGCACCTCATCGGGGAGCTCGGAATAGAAGTGCTCGGTGCCGGGCACGCGCTTGAAGACCGGACGGGTGTCCAGGCCAATGCGCGGATGACTCGAGCGGGGCGCGAAGCGATCGCCCTTGGGGAAATCGCGCGGGCTCGGAACGGCGCCGGGCACCTGGTGCAGGCGGCCCGAACCGCTCTCGATGGACAGGACGGAACCCAGAAGACCGCGAGTGTACTCGTGGATCGGGTTGGTGAGCAGCTCCTTGGTGGGCGCCTGCTCGATAACCTGGCCGGCGTACATAACCGTGATGTTATGGGCGACCTCGGCGACCAGCGCCAGGTCGTGCGAAACGAAGATCATGGCAAAGCCGAGCTTGGCCTGAAGGTCGTTAAGCAGCTTGATGACCTGCTTCTGGACGGTAACGTCCAGAGCGGTCGTGGGCTCGTCGCAGATGACCAGCTTGGGGTCGCGGGTAAGGGCCATAGCGATCAGAACGCGCTGACGCTGACCACCGGAAAGCTCATGCGGATAGCTCTCGAGCGTACGCTTGGGGTCGAGGCCCACGAGCTCCAGGAGCTCCTCGGCGCTACGGGTGCCGCCACGCTTGGTGAGCTGCTTCATCTGGGCAGAGATGAGCATGGAGGGGTTGAGCGAGGACAGGGCGTCCTGATAGACCATGGCGATATCGGTACCGCGCAGGCCGAACCACTCCTTCTTGCTCATCTTGAGCAGGTCGCGGCCCTCCCAGAGAACCTCGCCGGAAAGATGCTCATCATCGTCGGTCAGGCCCATGATGGCCAGCGTGGTGATGGACTTACCGCAGCCGGACTCGCCTACAAGGCCCATGGTCTGGCCGGGACGGACGTCAAAGTTGACGTGGTCGACGACGTTGATGTCACCGTGGTGCTCAAACTGGATGCAGAAATCGCGGACCGAAAGGATCGGCTCGACGGACTCATCGGGCACATGGCGGTCGTTACGCTTGAGTTCGACATCACGCAGGGCGCCAAGACGGGCGGACAGGGACTGAGCCTGCTCCTTGTAAGCGCGAACGGGGTCGGAGACCAGCAGGTCGGCCTCGCGGCGCTTGGAGGAGTCGGTCGGATCCAGGGCGGCGGAGGGAGCAGCGGCCATGGCGTCGGTAATACCCTCGGACAGGATGTTGAGCGCCAGGCAGGTGATCATGATGGCCAGGCCCGGGAACAGCGCCTGCCACCAACGACCAGCGAGCACGCCACCGCGAGCGTCGGCGAGGATGTTGCCCCAGGTAGCGGTGGGCTCCTGGATACCAGCGCCGATGAAGGTCAGCGAGGCCTCGAAGATGATGGCGTCGGCGACCAGGGTAACGGTAAAGACCATGATCGGGGCGATGCAGTTACGCAGAACATGCTTGATCAAAATCCACGGAGCCTTGGCGCCGGAAACGATGACCGCGCGGACATAGTCCTCGCCGTACTCGGACACGATGTTGGCGCGCACGATACGGGCAATCTGCGGAGTGTACATAAAGCCGATGGCGAAGATGATCGACGGCACGGAGTTGCCCAGGATGGAGACGAAGACGGCAGCGAGGGCGATGCCCGGGATGGACATGATGATGTCCAGGATGCGCATGATCGCCTCGGAAACGGACTTGCGCGAAACTGCCGCGAGGGCGCCCACGACCGAGCCGCAGACCAGAGCCATGGCAGTGGCACCAAAGCCGATGATCAGCGAGTAACGACCACCGTAGAGCATGCGCGACAGAATGTCGCGACCCTTATCGTCGGTACCGAAGATAAATCCATTGCCGGGAGCCTGGCGAGCAGTGAAAATCTCGACCGGGCTATAGGGGGCAAGAAGGGGCGCCAGAATCGCGGTCAGGGCGACCAGCACCAGCACGACGGCGGCAATCTTAGAAGACAGCGTCATCTTCTTCCAGCCACCGAGCTTGAGCCCCTTGGAGGCAGCCTTCTCGAGCTGCTCGGTTTGCTTCTCTCGAATCTTTACCATAATCTACACCGTCCTGATGCGCGGGTTGATGAGCAGGTAGAGCATGTCAACCACGATGTTGATGATGATGAAGGCAAGAGCAACGACGATGACGACGCCCTGAACCAGGTTCGCCTCGTTGCCCTGAACGCCCTGCAGGATCGCAGTACCCATGCCGGGGAGGTTGAAGATGACCTCGATGACGACAGCACCGCCCATGAGGTAGCCGATCTTAAGACCGAGGGTGGTGACCGGGGTGATCAGCGCGTTGCGCAAAACGTTGATGCCGACGACGACCTTCTCGGGAACGCCGGCGCCGCGAGCCATACGGACATAGTCCTTATCGAGCTCCTCAACCATGGCCGTACGCACGATACGAGTCATCTGGCCCGTCAGCGGGAATGCCAGAGCGATAGCGGGCATGATCATACGTCCCAGATAGCCAGCCGGGTTGGTGGTGAAGTGAGGCAGAGCACCGGACGCCGGAAGCACCTTAAGGTAGGAAGAGAACAGCAGGATCAACAGAACGGCAAGCCAGAACGACGGGGTTGCCAAGCCGGCGATAGAGAAGACGCGGATCACTTGGTCCGGCCATTTATCGCGATACAGTGCCGCGATGACGCCGAGCAAAAACGAGACGACCGCGCCGATGGCAAGACCGATAAAGGTCAGCTGCATCGTGACGGGCAGGGCCGTGGAGATGCGCTTGGCAACGGAGTTGCGAGCAGCACCATAGGTGCCCATGTCACCATGGATCAGATCGCCCATATAGCGCACGTAGCGCACGGGCCAGGGGTCGTCCAGACCATACTTCTCATGGTACTCGGCAACCGCCTCGGGCGAGGCACCGTCACCCAACGCCGTATAGGCGGGGTCGGTCTTGGAGAACGACATAAGGAAGAACACCAGGACGGTGACGCCCAATGCCATGATCGGCAGCGCCACGAGACGCCTTCCAATCAAACGTAGAAAGTTGTTCACGTTCTCTCCCCTTTCTTTTGTCGGTAGGACCAACTGGTATATGAGTATGGATACTCATTACAAGACCCGAGCGACATCGAGGCCGCCCGGGTCTTTGTTTCAACTATGAGGACGTTGCCTTACGACCGACGCCCCACATATGACTCAAGCGAGTCTTAGGCCTTGACGGTCGCAACGCCCCTGAAGGACATGCTCGTCGTGCCGATGCCCTTGAAGCCATCGAGGGCCTCGCCGTTGGGCGCGGTGGACGGATCGTCCCAGGAAGCGGAGACGGTCTTGACGTGGACAACGGGGTACAGAACGGCGTTGTCGGCGATGATGTCGAAGCACTCGTTCCACTTCTTCTGCTGCTCGTCGCCCTCGGCGGCAAGAGCCTCGTCCATGAGACCGTGGAGCTTCTGCCACTCAGCGGACTCCTTCCACGGGCAACGGGTCTGCATCCAGACGTTGTCGCCGTACCACCAGTTGAGCAGCAGGTCGGGGTCGGCGCCGAAGCAGGAAGGATCGCCAGGGGCAAGGAGGATATCGTAGGCCTCGCCGCCGTCGATGGCAGCGTAGGTGGCCGGCGAGGTATCGGTCTGGATGGTCACCTCGAAGCCGAGAGCGTCGAGGTCGTTCTTGACCTGGGCGGCCATGCCCTTAATCTGCTCGTTGTCGGTAGTGCGCAGGGTGATGGCGCCCGGGGTGATGCCAGACTCTTCGATGAGCTTCTTGGCCTTCTTGGCGTCAGTCTTGTACACCGTGGAAGCCTCATGATAGTTGGTGAAGCTCTTGGGCAGGTAGCAGCTGGCAGCGGTGGCAAGGCCGGCGAAGGTGTTGGTGATCATCTTCTCGGTGTCGAGCGCGTACATGACGGCCTGACGGACCTTGACGTTGTTCCAAGGCTCCTTGGCGACGTTGAACATGATGAAGCGGGTGCCGAAACCCTGGACGTTATCGATCTTGCAGCCGGCGCTCTCGAGCTGGTCGACGGCGTCAGCGGTGACGAGCTCCATAACGAGCGTGGAGCCCTCCTGCTGAGCGGTAACGCGAGCGGTGGGGTCGGTCAGGATGCTGTACTGGATTTTCTTATCCTCGGCAGCATACTCACCGTTGTACTCGGGGTTGGGAACCAGGGTGATCTCGGTATCGGAGATAGAGTCGTACATCCAGGGGCCGGAACCGATCGGCTGCTTGGCGCGATCCTCCTCGGACTGGGTAGCCGGGGTAACGCGGATGATGGCCAGACGATCCTTGAGCAGGGAGAAGTTGGGGACCTTGGTCTTGACCGTTACAGTGCTGGCGTCCTTGGCCTCGATGGACTCGAAGGGCTGGAAGAACGGAGCATAGGTAGCGGAAGCAGCGCAAGCGGTGTAGGAAGCGACGACGTCGTCGGCGGTGACCTCGGTGCCATCGGAGAACTTGGCGCCCTTGCGGATGGTGACCTCGAAGGTAGTGTCGTCCACGGACTTGGGATCGTCGGTGGCGAGCTCGTTGAAGGTGCTGTAGTCGTGGTAATCGATGCCGTAGAGACCCTCGACGACGTGCCAGTTAGCACCCAGGCCCACAGCGGAGCCGGTGCTGGCGGGATCGAAGCTGGACGGAGCGTAAGCGGAACCAGCGGTGATCACGCCGCCGCCACGGTTGGCGGAATCGGTGGAACCGGAAGCGGAACCCTCGTCGTTGGAGCTGCCACCGCAGCCGGTGAGACCAAGCCCTGCGACAGCAGCGACGCTGCCGGTGAGGCCGAGGAACGAACGCCTGGACATACCCTTGTTGATGATGGCCATGTCTTCTCCTATCAATAGAGAATCTTACCCGGGAGCACCTAGACTTGCCCCCGCGCAACTTGCGGACGATATATACCTTACCTACCGACGGACCCAACTGAGGTGCCGCGCTCGGCGACCGATACATACATACGCTTGAACGGTATTTACTACCGTTCACCGAATTCATTGACAAACGATTCGCCAGACAGTATGTATCGACGAGGTGAGATATCAGTCTTCGTCAACCCGCAGGATAGCAGGGTTATTCACCATGGCTAGTCAAACGTTTTAGCGTTAATAAAACCCGAAATCAGTAGGTAATCGCCGCGAAATAAATGATTGAAAATCGGCAAATCATGTATACCAGTTGTTTAGAAGCGCGTTTAGTTTTCGGAACGGTTGGCCGATGCCTGGGCGCGCTCGGCATTCCATGCAACAAGTGCCTCGTGGACCGCTTTGGCGACATCGGCCGGAACGCCTCGAACTTCTGCAATCTCCTGCTCGCTGGCCGCGCGCAAGCGCTTCATCGAGCCAAAATGACGCATGATGGCACGTTAGATCGGAAGAGCGTCGCCCGGAACGTCGTCAAGCACCGAAACCGTCATAGCCTTATCGCGCAACTCGCGATGGAACGTAATCGCAAATCGGTGGGATTCATCGCGAACCTGCTTGATCAGATAAAGCGAAGCGGAGCCGGTCGGCAGCACGACGGGAGTCTCGTCCCACGGCACGAAAACCTCCTCATCGGCCTTTGCCAAGCCACAAACTGGTATATCGAGGCCAAGCGCCTCAAGTTGCTTAATTGCAGCGGTCAATTGCGGCTTGCCGCCATCGACAACGAGCAAATCGGGGCGCGAGCCAAAGCGCTCGTCCGCCATGCGCTCGGGAGCATAACGACGCCCCAAAACCTCGGACATCGATACGAAGTCATTCGCCTCGTCCAATTCGGCCTGAATTTTAAAGCGACGATACTGGCCCTTGTCGGCACGGCCGTTGGTAAATACCACCATCGAAGCGACGGTAAAGGTTCCGTGCAACGTCGAGATATCGAAGCACTCGATGCGCAACGGCGGCGCAGGCAGCGCCAGCGCGCTTTCGAGCTCCAGGAGCGCCTGATTGGTGCGATCGTCAGCATACCCCGTGCGCATCATGTAGCGCATGAGGGCATGGCGCGCATTTTTGGAAGCCATATCGAGCAGGCGGTGCTTTTCGCCGCGCTGCGGCCTATGGAGATGGCAAGAGCGTTCGCGCTTGGCCGCAAGCCACTCCCCCAACGCTTCGGCATCTTCAAGCTCGACAGAGAGATTGATCTCGGCTGGAATATCAACCGTCTCGTCGTAATAGCGCTTAAGAAAGCCCGATTGAAGCTCTTCCTCGTCGACATCCAGGCCTTTATCGAGGATGAACTCACAAGTTCGAACCGTTCGGCCCTCGCGAACGACAAAGACACAGGCGGCAGAGATAGTCTCTTCGCGATAGAAGCCGATGACGTCGATATCGACGCTTGATGGAAAAACGACCTGTTGGCGATCGTCCAGGCCCCTAATGACTTCCAGGCGACGCTTGACGCGCGCCGCACGCTCAAAATCGAGCGCCTCGGCTGCCTCCGTCATCTCGGACGTGAGCTCGTCGACGACATCCTTGCGATGGCCCGACAAGAAACGTTCGACACGCTTGACGTTCTTGGCATAGTCGGCAGGGGAAATCGCGCCGACGCATGCGCCCGGCCCGCGCCCGACATGGTAGTCAAAGCAGGGACGCCCATTTTGCGCGCAAATCATATTGACGATGTCTTCTTCGCCCTTATGAGATTCGACGATGCGGCGGCAGCGGCGCCATTCCGCACAGGATGCCGAGCAAATAGGAATAACCTTGCGTAGCGTATCGATGGTCTCACGCGCCGCACGGCTATCGGTATAGGGGCCAAAATAGCGCGTTCCCGGTTTATGACGCTCTCGCGTGTATTTAATAGCCGGAAACAAGTCGCTCTTGGTAATGGCGATAAAGGGATAGCTTTTATCGTCTTTGAGATCGACGTTAAAGTACGGATGGTACTGGCCAATCAGATTGCGCTCGAGCACCAATGCCTCGTGCTCGGTCTCCACCACGATATAGTCGAAGCTCGCCACCAGCTGCATCATGAGCGGAATCTTTTGACGCTCGTCCTGCAGCGTCACGTATTGACGCATACGGGCACGCAGGTTTTTTGCCTTGCCCACATAGATGACATCGCCCTTGGCATCTTTCCAAAGGTAGCAGCCGGGTTGCGTGGGAACACGCGAAACCTGCTCGGCAAGTGTTGGAATGTTGTCGTGACCTGCCACGCGCACCTACTTGCGACGAAGCAGCGCCGAGACCTCGGGCATCTTAAAGACGAAGGCAAGACCAAAAGTTACAGCGAGCGAGATGACGCCTGCGACACAAACGTAGCCCAGGGTAATGAGGATCGAGCTGCCAAGCGCTCCGACAAAGTGCTCAAGTGCCCACATAACGCCGGCGCCCGCGGCGGCGCCCAAGCCACCGAACAACAGGCCGAAGAAACCGCCGTGCAGGATAGACTTGACCTGAAGGCCATGCAGACGACGGCGCAGCCACCACAGTGAGCATCCGACCAAGACCACGTAGTCAACGACGTACGAAAGCGCAATAGCCGGCATACCGTAGCCCAGCACCACGCCAAACAGCAGCACCGAACCGGCCTGACCGATAGCGGAGTACAGGCAATAGCGGCTATAAGGTTTCATATCGAGCAGGGCCGAGAAGCTCTTCTGCATCAGCACGACCACGCCGTAGAGCGGCAGGGAAAGTGCCAGATAGATAAGGAACTCCGACACCAGCGCCACACCGGATTCATCGAACTTGCCGGCGCAGTAGATCATGTTGAGCGGACGGGCGAAGACGATCAGATACATCGCAAACGGAATCAGGAAGAAGAGCATCTGGGCGACACCGCGCGAAATACCCGTGCGGACGCTGTCGTAATCCTTCTCCTGCGCATCGTGAGAGAGCTCGGTATAGAGTGCCGTCGAGAGCGAGGCGGCGATCAGCGCATAGGGCAATGTGTACCACAGGCGCGCATATGCGATGACGGAAGGGCCGGTCTCGGGCTGCACCACCAGCGCGGCGGCATTGGTAATGGAGGTCGAGACAAACATGCACACCGTGGCGAGCAGCGTCGGGATACCAAGCGCAATCGTCTGTCGCAGCGCGGGATCCTTAAAGTCGATATGGATATGAGGATGCACGCCATGCTTGCCAAGCGCGGGAATCTGGCAGGCCATCTGGACAAAGACGCCGAGGGTCGTACCAGCTGCGATCAAGATAATACCGGCCTGCCCGCCAAATTGTGCAGACACGGGAGCAAAGCCCATAAAGCTGGCGATGACGATGACATTGTTGAGAACCGGGGCAAACGTCGACCAGAAGTAGTCGCGGTGTGCGTTGAGAACGCCCGAGAACACCGAACCCAAGCCATAAAACAGAATTTGGATAGCAAAGAAGCGGAACATGAACGCAGCGATATCCATGCTGCCGCCATCGCACGAAAGGAACGACTGCGTCCAAATAAAGCCGGGAGCAAACACGGTGCCCAGCAGCGAGATACCGCCCAGTAGCAGAAGCAGAATACCGAGCAGGTTACCGACATACTCGTTCGATGCCTCGCGGCCCTGCTCGCGCCTCACGCCCATATACACCGGCAAAAACGCCGTAACGAGCATGCCGCCCATCACGAGCTCGTAGAGCATGTTGGGCAGGTTGTTGGCAACCTGATAGGAGGACGAGAGCAGCGACATGCCGATGGCGGCCGCCATGGCCCACGTGCGGATAAACCCGGTGACGCGCGACACGATGGTCAGCACGGTCATGAGGCCAGCAGAACGACCAACCGTGGAGTAGTCCGACGAACCCATATCGTCTACGTCGTCCTGAGAGTCCTCATGAACCTCATCTTGTGGCAGTAAATCGTCCACGACGGCAAAGGAGCCGGTCATCGCAAAGGGATCGTCAACCAAAACGGCGTCATCGGCAGGTGCGACGTCATCGCTGTTCGGCATGTTGTTTCCGGATACGGCATCATCATCGAATATGGCATGGTCGCCAAACACCGTGTCAACTTCTTTGGCGGCGACGGTTCGGGCAGAAAACGACAGAGGGTCCCAGTCGTCATCACCGTCGATGGCCACGCCCTCGACGGGATCGGTCGAACCAAGCGGCGACCATTCGTCATCCGAAAGAAGCGGTTCGCCATCATCATGAGCCGCGGGCTTGGCGGAACGAGCGGCAGGAGCGCTCTGCGGTGTGCTCTTTCCCTGGGCTGCTATCAAAAACACCGCCGTCTCATCGGGACGCGGCACACGAGGAGCCTCGGAGGCGATCGGCTTCACGCTGGCGCTCGATTGAGCGGCGGCCAAAAAGACGGCCGTCTCATCGGGACGAGCCGAAGAAAGAACCGTACGGGGAAGCGCCGTGCCGGCACCGGCGGCACGCAAGTACACGGCCGTCTCGCCCGGGTCAGCGGCAGCGGACCAGGCGTTTCGAATCTCGTTATCGAACGAAGCGGCCTCGGGCGCGGGCGTCTGAGGAGCCGACCCTTTTGCAAAGTGAGCTCCGCGCTTTGATTCTTCCTGCGGCATCGCTCAGTCCTCTCTCGTGATCGGGGCAACCGTCGCCCCGCAAAATGCAACTAAGTCATCGGGAGCAAGCTCAAGCTGATAGCCGCGCTTGCCACCCGAGATAAAAATGGTATCCCAAAGGACGCATGTCTCATCGATCAGCGTCCGAAAGCGTTTTTTCATACCGACCGGGCTGCAACCGCCGCGGACATACCCCGTCGCGGCAAGCAGATCTTTGACATGCATCATGGTCAGCGACTTTTCGCCTGCGGCACGCGCGGCGGCCTTGAGGTCGAGCTCGTCGGCAACGGGAATGCAGCACACGACATGGTCGTTGGACGGCGTCGTGCAGACCAGGGTCTTAAATCCCTGACCGGGCTCCTCGCCAAGCTGCTCGGAAATCGCGACGCCCAGCCCCGACGATTCGTCGCCATCGTCTTCGTACGTATGGAGAACATAGGAGATGCCGGCGCTTTCCAGCTCGCGCATCGCATTGGTTTTTGGCGTCTTAACAGCCTTTGCCATGGCACATCCTTTCCCTCGCAGAGCGACACAAGGATTAAGTATAGGGCCAATTCCGTCGCATATGCCATCTCGACACACAGAAGCGCCACCGAATCAGGAGGAATCGGTGGCGCTTCGGTACTACAACGTCTCTTTACTGCGCGTCGAGCTGCGCCTGACGCTCACGGTCACGCCTGAGCAGCGGCGCCAAGAACTTGCCCGTGTAGCTCTGCGAACATGCCGCGACTTGCTCCGGCGTGCCCGAGACCACGACGGTTCCGCCGCCATTGCCGCCCTCGGGGCCCATATCGATCAGGCGGTCGGCAACCTTGATGACATCAAGGTTGTGCTCGATCACCAGAACCGTGTTGCCCGCATCGACCAGGCGCTGCAAAACGTCGAGCAGCTGACGAACATCCTCAAAATGGAGGCCGGTTGTGGGCTCGTCCAAAATGTAGAACGTCTTGCCTGTCTGGCGACGATGAAGCTCCTTGGCGAGCTTCACGCGCTGCGCCTCGCCGCCCGAAAGCGTCGTAGCGGGCTGGCCCAAGCTCACGTAGCCCAGACCCACGTCATATAGGGTCTGCAGTTTGCGCTTAATCTGCGGGATATTCCCAAAGAAAGCCAGTGCTTCGGTGACACTCATGTCGAGCACGTCCGAGATTGTCTTGCCGCGGTAGGTAACCTCGAGCGTCTCGCGGTTGTAGCGTTTGCCGTGGCATACCTCACAAGGTACATAGACATCTGGCAGGAAGTTCATCTCGATCTTGATCTGGCCATCGCCCTTGCACGCCTCGCAGCGACCGCCGCTTACGTTAAAGGAGAAACGTCCCGGCGAGTAGCCGCGCGCCTTCGACTCCGGCGTGCTTGCAAATAGCGCACGCAGATCATCCCACAGGCCAATATAGGTCGCAGGGTTCGAACGCGGCGTGCGACCGATCGGTGACTGGTCGATATCGATTACCTTATCGATGCACTCAATGCCCTCAATCTTCTTGTACGGCCCCACGGGACGCGTCGAACGATGGATGGCATTCGTAAGCGCGGGCGCAATCGTATCAGTGACCAGGGAGCTCTTGCCCGATCCCGAAACACCGGTAACGACCGTGAGCGTACCGAACTCAATCTTGGCGGTAACGTTTTTGAGGTTGTTAGCGCGGGCGCCCGTAATCTTAAGACAGCCGCGGCCGGGCTTGCGGCGCTCATCGGGCACGCGGATCATCCGCTTGCCGGTCAAATAGGCACCCGTCATGGAATCGGGGCATGCCATGATATCGGCAGGCGTTCCTGCAGCGACCACGTGTCCGCCGTTAACGCCCGCACCGGGACCCATATCGATCACGTAGTCGGCAGCGCGAATTGTATCTTCGTCGTGCTCGACAACGATAACGGTATTACCGATATCGCGTAAGCGCTCGAGCGTCTTGATCAGGCGCTCGTTATCGCGTTGGTGAAGACCGATCGACGGCTCGTCCAGAATGTACAGAACGCCCATGAGGCCGGCACCGATCTGCGTTGCCAGGCGAATGCGCTGGGCCTCACCGCCGGAAAGCGTCGCCGAGGCGCGATCGAGCGTCAGATAGTCGAGTCCGACATCGACCAGAAAACGCAGGCGCTCCAGGATTTCCTTGACGATGCGCCCGCCGATAAACTGCTGACGCTCGGTAAGCTCCAGGCCCTCAAAAAACTCGAGCGACTCGCGACACGACAGGCAGCAGACATCGTAAATGGACTTGCCGCCCACGGTGACGGCAAGCATCTCGGGACGCAGGCGAGCACCGTGACAGCTCGAGCATGGCTCTTCGCGAATGTATTTCTCCAAGCGAGCCCTGGTGTTCTCGTTCGTCGTCTCGTTGTAGCGCTCGTACAGGATGTTGCGCACACCCGAGAACTTAGTGTCCCACTGGCTGCGACGCCCATCGAGCTTTTGATAGTCGACCGAAATCTTCGTGTCGCCCATGCCATCCAAAAACGCACGACGCACCCGCGGGGGCAGGTCCTCCCATGGCGTATCGGCACTCACCTTAAAGTGTTTGCAGACCGCAGCAAAAATCTGCGGATAATAGTTGGAATTGCCGAACAGGCTGCCAAATACTCCGTCGGCAATCGACTTTGAGGGGTCTTCAATCAGCGCCTCGGCATCGACTGTCTTTTTAAAGCCCAGGCCATCGCACTCGGGACATGCACCATAGGGCGCATTGAACGAGAAATCGCGCGGCTGCAGGTCGTCGATGGAATGCCCGTGCTCCGGGCACGCCAGTGCCAGCGAATACTCCAGCAGGTCGCCCTCGGTTCCCTCGGGAGCGTCGCGGTCGGGCAGCATGTACACGTTCACGTTACCGTGCGCCAGTGCCGTCGCCTGCTCAACGGACTCGGCAATGCGACCCAGGGAGTTCTCTCGAATCACGATACGGTCGACCACGACCTCAATATCGTGTTTGAACTTCTTGTCCAGGTCGATGGGGTCGTCAAGCGAGCGCACCTCGCCGTCGACGCGCACACGGCTAAAGCCCTCCGCACGCAGGTCCTCAAACAGCTTGGCATATTCGCCCTTGCGTCCACGAACCACCGGCGCCAACACAAACGCGCGACGGCCCTCCCCCGCTGCCAGCACCTTATCGGCGACCTGATCGGTCGTCTGACGCTCAATGACACGACCGCACTCAGGACAGTGCGGCGTTCCCACGCGAGCAAACAGCAGACGCAGATAGTCGTAAATCTCGGTTACGGTGCCCACCGTCGAGCGTGGGTTTTTGGACGTCGTTTTCTGATCGATCGACACAGCCGGCGACAGGCCGTCAATCGAGTCCAGATCGGGCTTGTCCATCTGGCCCAAAAACTGACGCGCATAGCTCGAAAGGCTCTCGACGTAACGGCGCTGGCCCTCGGCATAGATGGTATCGAACGCCAGCGAGCTCTTGCCCGATCCGGAAAGACCGGTTATGACCACGAGCTGGTCACGCGGAATGGAAACATCGATATCGCGCAGGTTATGCTCGCGCGCGCCGCGGATAACGATAGAAGAATCAGACATGGAAGCTCCTTGCCTCCTACAACTTCAAATCACACTGACGATGAGTTTAGCGCACTCAACGCGCACAGATGTTCGTAATACAAGATTCGCAGACCTTTTGCTTTATCCGACACGCGCACGTCGCATACCCGACCCATGCTTTCGAATGCCATCGATCGCCCGCCGCGCATCACAAATGGCTCCCACTGGCAAACGAGGGTACAATGACGCTCGTGTCACACCGCGGGGCTCCGGCCCCAACATATACAAAGGAGTCAAACATGGGTTGCGAGCACGCACAGGCAGCCGGCGGGCAAACGTCGCCGTCGCAATTTGAGGAGAATACCCTGTCCGAGGTCAAGCGCGTTATCGCCGTGCTTTCCGGTAAGGGCGGCGTCGGCAAGTCATTCGTCACCGGCGCCATCGCCACGGAGCTTTCCCGCCACGGCCACAAGGTCGGCATCCTCGATGCCGACATCACCGGCCCCTCTATCCCTAAGATGTTCGGTATGAGCGGGCGTCATGTCCATGCTCTCGGCAATCTTATGCTGCCCGAGATCTCGGAGCACGGGGTCAAGGTCATGAGCTCCAACCTGCTGCTCCAAAACGAAACCGATCCCGTCCTTTGGCGTGGCCCGGTTATCGCGGGCGCCATCAGGCAATTCTGGAGCGAGACCTCGTGGGGTCCCATCGACTACCTGCTGGTCGATATGCCTCCGGGAACGGGCGACGTCGCGCTCACCGTTTTCCAATCGCTGCCCGTCGATGGCATCGTCATCGTCACGAGCCCGCAAGACTTGGTCTCGATGATCGTCGCCAAGGCAGTCAACATGGCCGAGAAGATGAACGTCCCCATTCTGGGCGTTGTCGAGAACATGAGCTATATCGAGTGCCCCGACTGCGGCAAGAAGATCGAGGTCTTTGGTAAGAGCAAGCTCCCCGAAGTCGCCGAGCGCTACAACCTCGACATCTTGGGCCAGCTTCCCATCAATCCGTCACTCGCCGAGGCCTGCGATAAGGGCGAGGTCGAGACCGCGCTGCCCGATGGCATGCTGCCCAAGGCCGTCTCTGCCGTCGAGGCCATCGCCCCGCACGAGACCGATGAGGCCTAAGTGAACACGAGCGCCTTCTATGACGTCCTGGTAATCGGCGGCGGGGCCGCAGGTCTCGCCGCCGCCATCACGGCCGCACGCGCTGGCAAAAGCGTCTGCATCGTTGAGCGCGATGTCGCCTGCGGCCTTAAACTCCTTGCGACCGGCAACGGCCGCTGCAACCTTTCCAACGAATCAATTGATTTCCAGCGGTACAACCACCCCGCATTCGTCGAATCCGTCATGGGTCCCCAGCCCGAGCAAGAGCTCGGCAGTTTCTTCTCCTCGCTGGGCATCATGACGACCTCCGAGGAAGGTCGACTGTACCCACGCTCCCTTCGCGCCGAATCGGTGCGCGACGCGCTTCTCAACGTTTGCGATCGTCTGGCCATCACCTTAATCTGCGGAGCCAATGTTGCCACGGCGCACAAAGCTCCCGAGGGCTGGGCGCTCCAAATAGACCGTCCCGCACGGGCGCTCGAGGCAAAAAAACACGACGATCGAAAATCTGAGCTCCGTTCGCTTCGGAGGGCGCTCGCCGATACCCCGCGCAAAAACGTGACCTTGCAGGCACATGCCGCAATTATCGCCACGGGCGGCAACCCCGCCGGCATCGCCGAGACGTTTAGCCTCCCCCTAACGCCGCTGCGCCCCGTCCTCTGTCCCGTGTCGGCATCGGTCGTCGGCGACCGGATGGCCCTCAAGGCGTTGGATGGCCTACGCGTCCGCGCCCGCCTGACGCTCACCCGCAATCATGAGGAGCTCTGGTGCGAAGACGGCGAGGTGCTGTTCCGGACCTTCGGCATCTCAGGTGTCGCCGCATTCAACCTCTCCCGACGCATCCAGCACGGCGACACGATTCTGCTCGACATTTTCCCCGACCTCTCCAAAGACGAGCTGCTCGATATGCTCAACCGACGCGTTGAACTGCTCGGCCGCTTTTCGCCTCACGGCCCCCGCTGGTTCGATGGTATGCTCGCCCCTCAACTCTCCCGCGTCGTCTGTACGGCGTTCGAGCAGTGCCATCCAGACTCCAACGATGTCATCCATCTGGTCTCCATCCTCAAGCACTTTAAACTGCTCGTTGAAGGAACGGCCGAGGAGCGCTCGGCACAGGTCATACGTGGCGGCATACCCATCGAGACCATCTCGATACCCAGCCTCCGCGTGAACGACGCAGTCGATACACCGCTTTGCGTCTGCGGCGAAGCGCTCGATATCGACGCCGACTGCGGTGGCTTCAACCTTGCATGGGCGTGGCTTTCGGGCATTCGCGCTGCAAGTAACCTATAGCCGCGCAGTCTATAATCAAAACGCATTCGGGCCGTCTGGGACACCGGACGGCCTCTTTCTTGCATCTAAGGAGACCTCGATGATCGAAATCACCCAAGTCAATGCGTCGCTCGATGAAGCCGGCGATGAAAAAGCTTGCCTCATCGTTGGCAAGCGAGTCGCCAAACGCGTCCTACGTTGCAAAGACTCCGAGATCAAGTCCATCGAGCTCCACCGCAAGTCCATCGATGCCCGCAAAAAACGAGACGTTCATTTTATCCTGAGCTTTCGTGTTGAGCTGACGAGCCCAGACATCGAGCAGACAGTGCTCGACAGCGTTGCTGCGCGCGACCGCTCACGCGTGCGCACGATAGAAGACAATGAGCCTTCATTCCCCTCCCCCGTTTCCGACGCGCCCAAAGAGCGCCCCGTCGTCGTCGGCGCCGGTTGCGCCGGCCTCTTCGCCGCCCTCACCCTTGCCGAAGCGGGCCTTAAACCCCTGCTCATCGAGCGCGGCGACCCCGCACTTCGTCGCTCGGAAGCGATTGACCTCTTTCTTAAGGAGCGTATCCTCGACCCCGAAAGCAATATCCAATTTGGCTTGGGCGGCGCAGGGACCTTCTCGGACGGCAAGCTCAACACGGGAACCAAGAATCCCGCCCATCGACTGATTCTTGAGACCTTCGTCGAAGCGGGCTCACCTCGCGACATCCTGTGGGACGCCAAGCCGCACATTGGCTCCGACATCCTCCCCACCGTCGTCACCAACATTTCTCAGCGCATCGAGCAGCTCGGTGGAACCGTCCGTTATCGAACAAAGCTCGTCAATATTCGAACCGATGGATCTGGCGCCATCACCGGCGTTGATGTCAAACCGCCGCAAGAAACCACAAGCGAAACAATCGCCACAAAGCACCTCATTCTCGCCTGCGGCCATTCCGCCCGCGACGTATTCGAGCTTCTCAATGAACATAACGTTGCCCTCGCGCAAAAGACCTTTGCCATGGGTGTGCGCATCGAGCATCCACAGCGCGACATCGACCGCGCCCAATATGGCCCTTCGGCGGGGCACCCGGCACTCGGAGCAGCCCCCTACAAGCTTGTCGCCCATCTCCCCAACGGCCGCAGTGTGTTCTCGTTTTGTATGTGCCCCGGCGGACAGGTTGTCGCGGCTTCTTCCGAGCAGGGCCATCTGTGCGTCAACGGTGCCAGCCTCAATGCCCGCGACGGGCGCAACGCAAATGCCGCCCTACTCGTTAACGTCACACCTGACGACCTTCCCGACGATGACCCGCTCGCAGGCATTGAACTCCAGCGCACCTGCGAGCGAGCCGCCTATCGTCTGGGTGGCTCCAACTGGAACGCGCCGGCACAGCTCGTCGGGGATTTCCTTGCCAGGCGCGCCAGCAAGGCTCCCGGAAAGGTAAAGCCCACCTATCCGCTCGGTGTGACCTGGACGGCAATTGACGAAGCCCTGCCGCAGCATATCGTCGAGTCGCTCCGCCTGGGACTTCCCCTACTCGGAAAAAAGCTACGAGGCTACGACCGCCCCGATGCCGTTCTTACCGGCGTGGAGACGCGTTCGAGCTCACCGGTCTCTGTCACCCGAGACCGAGCGTGCCATGCCGTGTCGACCTCGGGCCTTTACCCTTGCGGCGAGGGCGCCGGATATGCCGGCGGCATCATGAGCGCCGCCACCGA